>CBFHIO010000040.1:0-10125 GCA_965656035.1 Gammaproteobacteria bacterium
AGTAGTTGTAACTTCCTCTTGATCAAATGGACCAGGCCCCTTTTGAGGAGTTAGTTGTAATATTGCAGTATTTCTCATATTGTAACCACCGGATCTATATGCTACGGCTCTATAACCATAGTATGTAGTGTCATTGTCATCAATATAAGTCAAACCTATCCTAGGAGAGGTACTGCTCCAAGAATCATTATCAACAAAGTCTCTTATACAACCGCCTGAAAATATCTGACAACTTGCTTGACTTGGGCTTTTAATAGCTGATGGATCTCTTCCCATAAGAAGGTACACATTACTTGGGGCACCTTGAGCCAAGAATGCTACACCAGCTGATAACGAAGCAATAGATACTGATTTATCTTCTTCGGTTTTTCTTACTCCAACATCAAGTGTTAGCTTGTCATTAAGAGGAATTTCAGCAGTTACAAAAAATGCAGTTGACTCAGTAGCAAGGTCACCGCCACCATTCCATTCACTTCCTGTGGGTAGTTGTGAAGGCAAGATTCTCATTTCATGAAATATCAAGTCTCTATCATTGATTGAATATCCTGCAAGTAGTTCAAAGTTTTCAAATGAACCGTTATATCTTATCTCATGAGAGGATAATTCATCTTTTATTTTATTAGGCGCATGAAAAATGAAGGCCATAGTTCCATCAATATCTCCAATACTATCCCCGGTGTATTCGCTTTCACCATAAATATAAGTTATTAAACCTTCACCAAATGCAACATCTTTCTCAACCTTTACAACTAGTGAATCACTATTATCTTTTAAAAATCCAGGCTCATCGATACTCAAATCAAATGAATTTCTATCTCTATCCATTCCAAGGCAGCTGGGACCGCCCTCAAATAACTGGAAGCATTGAGAGGACGGACCATCTCCATCAGTTTCTTGAGAAGTGTATTTAATATTTATATTCATTGTTTCAGATGGTTCATAAACCACTGTTCCTCTAAACATTGTTGTTTCTATGGCGCCATGATTAGAGCCATCAACCATATTCTTATGCCATCCCTCATTATCATTTAAATGAACAACACCTCTTACTTTTAACTTATCTGTAATTGGACCACCTGAAGCATACTGTAGGTATGAACTCATTCCACCAGGACTTCCAAACCCATCATAAGCCAGTCTTAACTTAGATTCCCACTCGTCACCTGGGTTTTTAGTGTTGACTAGTACCGCTCCACCGATTGAGTTTTTACCCATAACTGTGCCCTGAGGGCCTCTAAGTACTTGAATACTCTCAATATCAAAGCTATCAGCAACATAGCCATTACCAATGTAGACACCATCATTTATCATCGCCACTGGAGATTCTATTGATGCAATAGATGAGTTATGTCCAAGGCCTCTAATTTGGAAGTTTGGAACGTGGTTTGCTGTTCCAACCTCATCAAGAGACACATTTGGAATGCTAGTAATTTCTGTAAGATCCCTTATTTTAAGTACTTCTATCTGCTCTGATGAAACAGTACTAATAGAAATAGGCACCACTTGTTGATTTTCTTCTTTCTTACGAGCAGTAGTTATTACTTCTTCAATAAGCGCAGATGATTTGCTTACATCTTGAGCTTTTGCATCAAAAGATAAGAAACCTATTACTAAACTTAAAAAAGTAATTGAAAAAACATTGCATAATTTATTCATATATTCCCCCTTGAATTTATTAATATAAATGTATTATTCAGAATATATTATATGAATAATTACAATAAGACTATTAAATATATATTTAATATAAGTTTATTTTATATATTTTTTTGCTCTGTCAGCGCAATCTTCAGCCGGGCTCCAAAACCAGCCTTGTGGCT
Organism: Gammaproteobacteria bacterium; assembly: GCA_965656035.1. Lineage (GTDB taxonomy): Bacteria > Pseudomonadota > Gammaproteobacteria > Magnimaribacterales > D2472 > SCGC-AAA076-P13. Next base: position 1,821 of record CBFHIO010000040.1, read on the forward strand.
CATATCCACCAGAATCCCATATTCTTCCATGTGTCATATTAATACACTCAACATAGGCTTTTATTGCATATATATCCAATCCTAATTCATCTAATGATCTTGCCTTAGTCCAAAGCGCCATAGAAACATCATTCATTAAATAGTTCTCTTGAATATCTTTTTTTTGTTTGGGAGTAACTTTTCCAACTTTAGGGTATGGTACTTTATTGTCGTGCATTTCTTTTTGAGTTTTTTTAGCTTCAGGACCCCAAATATCAAAACAAAGATCAACTACTGCTACAGCATCCTCATATCTTTTTTGCTCAAACAGCTCAATCGCTGTTATAGACCAATATGCTGAATCACCAAGATTTTCATTGTTTGAAAAACATGCAGGATTGGAATTTATATTAGATGAATAAAAAGATAATATTAGAGCTAAAAATAGATATTTGTGCATGAAAAATAATTATACACAAACAATCAAAAAATGGTGGAGGCGGCGGGAATTGAACCCGCGTCCGCTAATCCTTCAGCCTAACTTCTACATGCGTAGCTCATTCTATTGGCTTTTAACTTTTATGGCCCGAAGAGCAGGGCATAAAAGCGAGCTTGATTAAGTTTAACCAAACTGCGTCCAAGCAACACAGCTTGGCTGGACTATGTGTTTTGCCGATGCTTCAAACCATAGTCAATTCTTGCATCGGTTAGCATTAAGCTGCTAAAGCGTAGTTGTCGTTATTTGCAACTAAATTTTTTGTAGTATGTTTTACAAGAGTTACCACAATCTTGGCATGCGCTTCGGAGTCCAGTAGAAACGTCGAACCCTGTTCGCCCCCATAGGGAGCGAAATTATACATTAATAATATTGTTATTTTCTGGAATTTTTGAGAATTCTTCCTTGATCTCGTTCCCAATCTCTTTTTTTAATATCTTGTCTTTGATCATAAAGTTTTTTACCTTTTCCAGTCGCTATATCGCATTTGATATGGTTTTCTTTCCAATAAATTGATGTCAGAACGACGGTTAAACCTTTTTCTCCTTTCAATTTTTGTAGTTGGGAAATTTCTTTTTTATTTAGTAAAAGCTTTCTTGATCTGGTAGGGTCTACATCAAAATTTTTCAACGAAACTGGTGGATCTATTTTAGTTCCAATGAGCCATGCTTCATTATTTTTAAAATTAACATAAGAATCTTTTATATCAACCCTCCCGTTTCTTAATGACTTCACCTCCCAGCCCTCTAAAACTATGCCTGCTTGAAAAGATTCTCCAAGTTTATAGTTTCTTGTTGCTGTTTTATTCCTTACAATTAAGGCAGGCTTTTCTTTAGACATGTCATTATTATGTCCTTAGATGCTGCTAGTGCAAGAAAAAACTTATAAATAACATTGAATATTAATACTATTAAATCAACTTATGGCTATCTTGGATTTACGCCGTTTGCTTTATTTTCTATTACTCCCTGGATAACAGGTGGTCACATAGGAGAAACCGCTATTGTTTTTCAAATAGCTTACGGTTCAATAATTTTAACTTTTTTAGGTGGCATTTCATGGGGCTGGCGTGATGACCAGCCTAAACAAAAGACTAATCTATCAATTGGAATTCTCTATAGCCTTATTTCTTGCGCGATGCTAATTTTAATTTATTTAGACATGGTCTTAATGGCACTATTAATATCAGTTATAAGCTTTCAATCTTTTTATTACTTTGAAAAATCAACTTATGATTTTACATATAAACATGAAGACTATAAAAAATTCAGAAGAATGCTCTCTTTACTAGTAGCTATAAGTTTCTTAATATCAACAGCTTATTGGATTAATCCTTACAGCAACCCTTAAAATATAAAAAACATGAAAATACAAAAACAACTTAAATCTCATGGTGCATGGATTGGAAAATGGACGTTTATATTAGCAGCAACTGGTTCAGCAGTTGGCCTTGGAAATATTTGGGGGTTTCCATATAAGGCAGGAACAAACGGCGGTGGAGCATTTGTATTAATTTACCTGGGATGCATATTAATTATTGGACTGCCTATTATGATAAGTGAGATTATCATTGGAAGAAAGGCGGGCAATAGCCCCATAAATGCTATGAAGAATGTTGCTTTAGAATCCAAAAGTAGTGGCTCATGGCAAATTGTTGGTTGGAGCGGCATATTTGCAGGAATTCTTATTCTTTCTTTTTATAGCGTCATAGCAGGAATATGTTTGAATTATATATTTATTGCCGCAACTTCAAACGGTGCTCTCAGTTCACCTGATCAATTTTCTAATGTAATTTCATCTCCAGTTAATTTAATTTTTTGGCATACCATTTTTATTGTGATGACCGCACTGATAGTATCAGCTGGAATCAAAGATGGTATTGGAAGAATGGTAAAAATATTAATGCCAATGCTTGGGTTTTTAATGATTTTTATGGTGCTTTATTCCATGATTAATGGAGATTTTACAAAGGCTTTATCTTTTTTGTTTGCTCCTGATTTTTCAAATGTTACATCTGACACTTTATTACAAGCTATGGGACAAGCATTTTTTAGTTTAAGTCTTGGAATGGGCTCCATTATGGCTTATGGAGCATATATGCCAAAAGATCAACAAGTGGTTAGCTCATCTTTTACGGTTGCTTCTTTAGATACTTTAATTGCAATGCTAGCAGGCTTGGCAATTTTCCCAATTATTTTTGCATTTAATCTTGAACCAAACAGCGGCCCTGGTTTGGTATTTGTTTCAATGCTTTCAGCTTTTAACCAAATGCAGTTTGGTCAATTTATTGGATCACTGTTTTTTATATTATTGTCAGTTGCTGCCCTAAGCTCTTCAATCTCTCTACTGGAACCTGGTGTAGCGTATCTTTCTGAAGAAGGGATTTTATCTAGAAAACGATCTGCAGAAACTATTTCATTTATTATATGGATATTAGGCATTGGTTCTGCATTAAGTTTTAATATTTGGTCAGATGTAGAAATTATCCCAGACAAAAACTTTCTGGACTCTATGGATTTTATTGCAAACCAAATCTTGCTTCCTTTGGGGGGTATGTTCATTGCTATATTTGTTGGATGGTTTATGAAGGAATCTTTGATCAAGAATGAAATAGGCGAGACTAATAATGCTTTGTATTTAACATGGAGATTTTTTGTTAAGTTTATTGCACCTCTGTGTGTTGGATATATTTTTTATAGACAATTGTTTTAAAATTTTATGTCAAGAAAAATTTGTTTTCAAAAAACTTTAAGGATTGATCCAAAAAAAGCTATTAAAGTTGTTACAGATTTTAATGACTATGCAAATTTTATACCTGGGTGCACAGGCGCAACTTTAATATCTAGAAAGCTACCAATTGAGATTGGCAGACTTGAATTTAATTTGTTGGGTAAAGACTATTATATTGAATCTGAAAATTTTATTGATGATAGCTCTATTACCATAAAACAAATAAAGGGGCCCTTTGAAAAATTTGAGGGTAGGTGGTCTATAAAACCTATAGACGAAAACTCTTGTCAAATAGATTTCAACGCTTCTTATAAATTACCTTTTCTATTAAATGCTATAACCCCCGAGCAATTGGTCGATAATTTTTCCAAGAATATTATTGACTCTTTTATTAAACGGCTTTCATGAAAGTCTTTTTTACATATCAGGGTGTAGATAAAAAGTATTTTTATAAATTTGATGTTTCATCTAGTATAACAGTAGCAGAGCTTATTAAATTTGAAGAGGTTAACGAAATAATTTCAAATTTAGATCATGATTTAATAATCGCTGTTAACAGTGAGTTGTTAGATGGGAACTTTAAGCCTTTGCCAAACAAATACAGGCTAAAAGAAGGAGAAAGGGTTGAAATCTTAAGGCCACTCCACCAAGACCCCAAAGAAAGAAGATTAAAGAAAGTTTAGTTAGTTTCGAGCTCTGATTTTTCAATTATCCAGCTTTCTACCAAGTCACTTTCATTAAAAAATATTGTAAGTTTGTTTTCGGTAACAACCTTTTCACCGACTGTTACTGAGTTAAAATAATCCCACCTTGATTGTCTAAAAGGATCTTGTATTAGGGCTGTTCCAAAAATGAATTGTACTTGCTCTTTTGTTAACCCTTCTTCCAATTTTTCAAGATCATCATCTTCAAATATATTTCCTTGTAAAACTGGGACCTTGTAGGGACTTAGTGATGAACAGGAGCTAATAGATATTATAAAAATTGATAAAAATAAAGCTGAGGCAAGTTGTTTCATAATTAAATTGGATTATACTTTGTTATAAGTTTAATGTCTGTTTATAAAAATGAATATGACAATAAAAGCATTTAAAAATTGCAAACTATGCCAAATCAAAACGAAGAATTAAAAAAAGCTGGCTTAAAAGCTACCTTACCTAGAATCAAGATAATGGAAGTCCTTGCCTCAACAGGAATACAGGAAGAGGCTCATTTTAGCGCTGAAGATATTTATAAAGAGTTAATCTCAAGAGATGAGGATATAGGTTTAGCAACTATATATAGAGTTCTTACTCAATTCGAAGCTGCTGGAATGGTAACAAAACATCATTTTGAAAATAGCAAGGCTGTATATGAAATTAATTCTGACGAACGCCACGACCACATGGTTGATGTAGACACAGGCAAAGTTATGGAATTTCATGATGAAGAGCTTGAGAAATTACAGCATGAAATAGCTAACAAAAAAGGCTATGAATTAGTTGATCACAGTATGATTCTGCACGTAAGAAAAATAGAATCTTAAATCAAGTTCAGCACTTGAACTGAAAATTTAAATCCCAATATAGAACTGAAATAGGATTTAAATATGCCAAAAGAAAAAAAAGTTAAAAAAGATAGTATTAAAAATGATGCTCTGAATTCTGAAGAGTCAGTTGAAGATATTTCAAAAAAAGAGAAACTTGGCTCTCCAACATATGAGGAGCTTGTTGATATTAATGAAGAGTTAGAAAAATCAATTTTAAGAGCTAAAGCTGATTTAGATAATGCTCTAAAAAGAACTGTTAACGAGGTTGAAAAAGCTCACAAATATGGGGTTGAAAAACTTCTTGTTGAATTGCTACCAGTCATTGATAACTTAGAACATGCATTAAACAAACTCTCCGAAAATGCGACCAAAGAAGATAAAGAGGGTATTGAATTAACTTTAAAGTCTTTTGAATCAGCTCTTGATAAATTTGGAATGATACCCATTTATCCTGTTAATGAAGATTTTAATCCAGAAAAACATGAAGCTGTAACTATGGAGCAAGATAAAAATAAAAAAGATGGTTCTATCGGCAATGTGTTTCAGCGAGGCTGGGAATTGCATTCAAGAATAGTAAGGCCAGCAAGAGTTACAGTAATTAAAAATTAGAGGAAAACATTATGTCAAAAATAATAGGAATAGATTTAGGTACCACCAACAGTTGTGTGGCTGTGGTTGAAGGAAAGCAACATAAAGTTATTGAAAATGCTGAAGGTGGAAGAACAACCCCTTCAGTAATAGCTTACACCGATAATGATGAGGTGTTAGTCGGCTTGCCAGCAAAAAGACAAGCAGTTACAAATCCAGAAAATACCCTATACGCAATTAAAAGATTAATTGGTAGAACTTTTGATGATGAGGTTGTTAGTAAAGATGCTGATATGGTTCCATATAAAATAATCAAGGCAGATAATGGAGATGCTTGGGTAGAGGCATCTAACAAGAAACTAGCACCCCCTCAAGTAGCAGCTGAAGTCTTAAAGAAAATGAAAAAAACTGCAGAGGATTACCTTGGACATGAAGTCAAAGAAGCTGTTATTACAGTCCCTGCATATTTTAATGATTCGCAAAGGCAAGCTACCAAAGATGCTGGAAAGATTGCTGGCTTGGATGTGAAAAGAATTATCAATGAACCAACTGCTGCCGCACTTGCATATGGCCTTGATAAGCATAAAGGAGACTCCACTGTTGCTGTTTATGATCTTGGTGGCGGAACATTTGATATATCTATTATAGAAATATCTGACGTTGACGGAGAACATCAGTTTGAAGTTCTATCTACAAATGGAGATACATTTTTAGGTGGTGAAGACTTTGATTTACGATTGATTGACTATTTTGTAGATCAATTTAAAAATGAATCCGGTTTTGACTTGAAGAGTGATCCTCTTGCTTTGCAAAGATTAAAAGAGGCTGCTGAAAAAGCTAAAATTGAATTGTCTTCATCTGAGCAGACCGAAGTTAATCTTCCATATATAACTGCAGATAGTTCCGGGCCAAAACATTTTGTTCAAAAAATAACTAGAGCAAAACTAGAGTCTTTAGTCGAAGATTTAGTTGAAAAGAGTCTAGAACCACTAAAACTTGCACTGAAAGATGCAAAAATTTCTAAAGATGAAATATCAGAGATTCTTTTAGTTGGAGGACAAACAAGAATGCCTCTTGTTCAAAAGAAAGTTTCTGAATTTTTTGGCAAAGACCCAAGAAAGGATCTTAATCCAGATGAAGCTGTCGCTGTCGGTGCTGCAATTCAAGGTTCTGTTTTATCAGGTGATACTACAGACGTTCTTCTGTTAGATGTTACGCCGTTAACACTTGGTATTGAGACACTGGGAGGTGTTGCAACTCCTCTTATTGAAAAGAATACTACAATTCCAACTCAAAAATCACAGGTATTTTCAACTGCTGAGGACAATCAGACTGCTGTGACTGTTCATGTTATACAAGGTGAAAGAACGCAGGCATCGCAAAACAAATCACTTGGCCAGTTTAATCTTACAGACATTCCTCCTGCAACAAGGGGTGTTCCTCAGATAGAAGTATCATTTGACTTGGATGCAAACGGTATTTTAAACGTATCTGCAAAAGACAAGAATACTGGAAAGGAGCAATCAATTGTCATAAAAGCATCAAGCGGTCTCTCAGATGAAGACATTGAAAAGATGGTTAAAGATGCTGAAGCTAACGCAGAGGATGATAAAAAATTCGAAGAGCTTGTAAAAACAAAAAATAATGCCGATATGCTTGTGCATGCTACAAGAAAAACAATCGAAGAATCGGGAGATAAGCTTACTGATGATGAGAAATCACAAGTTGAAGATGCTGTTGTTGAGTTAGAAAAAGCTATAAAATCTGAAAATATTGAGTCTATAGAAGCTGCGACTAAGGGTGTAAATGATGTGTTAACACCATTGACACAAAAACTCTATACTCCAGAAGGCGAGGCCCAACCTCAAGATGATGGCTCTGCTGATAACTCTGATAATACAGTAGATGCTGAATTTGAAGAAGTAAAAGAAGAAGACAAGTAAATTAATAATGTCTAAGAGAGACTATTATGAGACTTTAGAAGTCTCTCGAGATGCCTCTGCTGCTGAGCTAAAAAAAGCCTTCAAAAAGAAGGCTATGAAGTTTCATCCTGATAGAAATCCAGATAATCCACAAGCTGCTGAAAAATTTAAAGAAGCAGCAGAGGCCTATGATGTTCTTTCAGATCCTCAAAAAAAATCTGCTTATGATCAGTTCGGTCATCAAGGAGTTCAGGGTATGGGCGGCGGAGGCCCAAATTTCAATGACATAAATATCAATGATATTTTTGGTGATATATTCGGAGATGTATTTGGTACCAGATCATCATCAAGAAGGCAAAGCAGAGGTTCTGATTTACAATACAATCTAGATCTTAATTTAAAAGAAGCAGTTCTTGGCACCCAAAAGAAAATTAAAATACCGTCTCATAAAGAGTGTCATGATTGTGACGGCAGTGGCGCTACTAAAGGGTCAAGTCCTACAACGTGTTCAAATTGCAATGGAGCAGGCCAAGTTAGAATGCAGCAAGGATTTTTCTCCGTGCAACAAACATGTTCGACATGTTCTGGTTCAGGCCAAGTAATTAAAGATAAGTGCAGAACTTGTAGCGGAATTGGTGCTATTAAAGAAAATAAAACTTTGTCAGTCAATATACCAGCTGGAGTTGATAATGGAGATAAGGTTAGGCTAAGTGGTGAAGGTGAATGGCAAAAAGGTGGTCAATCTGGTGATCTTTATGTTGCAATAAGGGTTTTAGAGCATCCTTTATTCGAAAGAGATGGAAGGGATTTATATATTGAATCTCCAATTCCTTTTGAAATATCAATTATAGGTGGGTCAATACAAATACCAACTTTAGATGGCTCAATCTCATTAAAAATTCCTGCACAAACGCAAACAGGAAAAATATTTAGAATTAGAGGAAAAGGCGCTTCAGTGGTTAGAAATAGTAGACGAGGGGATATTCTTTGTAGGGTTATTGTTGAAACCCCATCAAATTTAGACAGCAAACAATTAAAACTATTAAAGTCATTTACCGATTC
>CBFHIO010000041.1:0-9556 GCA_965656035.1 Gammaproteobacteria bacterium
TCGTCTAGTCTATCCTGTCTAGCCCTTACAGAACCAAGCACAACTGGATCAACAATCTCTAAGTGAGAAGGATTGTTATTCAAAGAGACGTGAACTTCTCCGCCTGGGGTATCGATATTAGATGAAAATCCAAGATGATATTTTACGTCTCCAGTATTAGCTCCCTCAAGAGTATCTGTTTCGTCAAATGCAGAAAATAAATCTTTTGGTAATTTGCCTAATACGTTTACCAATAAGTTTAACCTTCCTCTGTGTGCCATACCAAAACATATTTGATTGGCTCCTAATGATCCACAATTTTGTATCACAGCGTCAACCAACGGAACTAATGACTCACTTCCATCAATTCCAAATCTTTTCATACCAGGGTATTTTGCAGCTAAATATTTTGCCAATCCCTCAGCTGAGTTCAATCTTTCAAAAATATGTATTTTTTCTTCTTCTGAAAAACTATAGTTTTCAATCTTTGATTCAAATTGCTTCTGAAACCACCTTCTTTCATCTGAATGCATAATATAGTTATATTCAATACCTATATTGCCGCAGTATATTCTTCTTAGTTCTGCAATAATATTTCTTAAGGTTGATTTTTTAGATCCAATATTGAAGGTATCAGTATAAAATTCATCATCAAGGTCTGATTCCTTAAGGCCATGGAACTCAATTTTTAGGTCTTCAATCTGATTTCTTTCCATTATTCCCAAAGGATCTAAATTAGCCTCTTGATGACCTCTATTTCTATAGGCCTGAATAAGCCTTACAACCTTCCCTTGTCTTTCATCGGATGTATCATTTGAACCTACGGAAGTTCTTGATAGATTCCTGAACTCATCGAGAATACTTTGATGTGAAATTTCAAGTTGGCCATTTGATAGATTTGGTAATTTTTTGAAAAAATCTAGCCATTCAGAAGATAGTTCTTCAGGGCTATTTAGATATTTTTCATAAAGGGTTTCCAAGTATGCAGAATGTCCTGCTGACAAATGTGAACTCCCCCATAGTTCTTGCATAGAATTAGTCATCTCAAGTTAATTCATAGCTCCATCTGAAGTAATAATATCTTTGTTATCATTTAATAACATTTTTTTTATCTGGCCAATTGCTTTGTTTGGGTTTAACCCTTTAGGACAGACGCTTACACAATTCATAATACCGTGGCACCTATAAACACTAAAACGATCTGATAAATCATCAAGCCTTTCATTAGTTTTTAAATCTCTTGTGTCTGCAAGGAACCTATATGCTTGAAGTAAGGCGGCAGGCCCTAAAAACTTATCCGGATTCCACCAAAAAGATGGGCAACTTGTTGAGCAACATGCACACAGTATACATTCGTACAAACCATCAAGCTTATCTCTGTCCTGTGGTGATTGAAGTCTTTCCTGTTCAGGAGCAGTGGTACTATTCTGAAGAAATGGTTTAATTTTTTCATATTGTGCATAAAATTCTGTCATATCAACAACTAAATCTCTAATAACAGGCAATCCAGGCAGGGGCCTTAATTCAATTTTATTTTTTTTAATAACAGAAGATAATGGTGTTATACATGCAAGGCCATTTTTACCATTTATATTCATGCCATCAGAGCCACAAACCCCTTCTCTACAAGACCTTCTATACGATATTGACTCATCTTGTTCTTTTAATAAATGAAGCAGGTCTAAAACCATTATATCTTTTGCTGGTTTTTCAATTTTGTACTGTTTAATGTATGGAAATTTATCCTCTTCAGGATTATATCTATACATATTTACTTCTAAAGTATTAGCCGGCATTAATAAGTCCTTACGATTGGTGGAAAAGCCTCAACTTCTGAGGGACTGAAATTTACATCTCTTTTTGAAACTGATTTTGATAAAGGGTCATACAAAGAATGACATAACCATTTTTCATCATCTCTATCTGGAAAATCATCTCTTGCATGAGCCCCTCTACTTTCATCTCTGCTATATGCTGCTATTGCAGTAGCCTCTGCGACTTCAAATAAATTTTGCAATTCAATTGCTTCGACTCTGCTAGTATTAAATGCATTACTTTTATCTTTTAAATGCAGTTGATCAACTTTCTCACGGATTTCTTGCAGTTCATCTAGTCCTTTTTTCATGAACTCACCTCTTCTAAATACTCCAAAATAATTCTGCATACATTGTTGAAGCTCTTTTTTTACTTCAGCTGTTTCGTAACCACTTTCAGAATTATTTAACGTATTTAGTCTAAGAAGTGCGTTATCAATATCATCTTTATCAGCAGGTTGAACCCCACCGCCTGATTTTATATCCTCCTGAATAAACATTCCTGTAGCTCTTCCGAAAACAACTAAGTCAAGGAGAGAATTACCACCAAGCCTATTTGCTCCATGAACTGAAACACATGCCGCTTCACCAGCTGCAAATAAACCAGGAACAATGGAGTCTGAACCATCAGTTCTCTTGAAAGCTTGTCCATGAATATTTGTTGGAGTTCCTCCCATCATATAATGACAAGTAGGAACAACAGGAATTGGTTCATATACTGGATCTACATGAGCAAAAGTTCTTGATAGTTCACATATACCAGGTAATTTTGCATTCAATACGTCTGCTCCAAGGTGGTCGAGCTTAAGATATATGTGATCATTATTTTCTCCACACCCTCTTCCTTCAAGTATTTCAAGCACCATTGATCTGGCCACAACATCTCTTCCTGCTAAGTCTTTTACGTTTGGAGCATATCGCTCCATAAATCTTTCACCATCTTTATTGATTAAATATCCACCCTCACCTCGACAACCTTCAGTAACCAATGAACCAGCACCATATATTCCTGTAGGATGGAATTGCCACATTTCCATGTCTTGAGCGGGGTAACCAGCTCTAAGAGCCATAGCAAGACCGTCTCCAGTGTTGATTAGTGCGTTAGTGGTAGATGCATAAATTCTCCCAGCACCTCCAGTAGCCATAACAGTAGACTGTGCTTTGAGATAGGCAACTTCTCCGTATTCTATTGAAAAAGCAATGACTCCAGTTACTTCATTTTTTGCATTTTTAACTATGTCAACTGCAAACCACTCATTAAGAAAATTTGTTCCCTCTTTGACATTGTTTTGATATAGAGTGTGTAAAAGAGCATGGCCAGTTCTATCTGCTGCAGCACAAGTTCTAGCAGCTTGACCCCCTTTGCCAAAATCTTTTGACTGACCTCCAAATGGTCTTTGATATATTCTTCCATTTTCAAATCTTGAAAATGGTAATCCCATATGCTCTAACTCGAAAACTGCTTTCGGGCCTTCTGAGCAAAGATACTCTATAGCATCTTGATCACCAATATAATCTGCTCCTTTGACAGTATCATACATATGCCATCTCCAATCATCGTTTGGATCAGCGCTTTGGATAGCACAAGTAATACCTCCTTGTGCGGATACCGTATGAGATCTTGTTGGAAAAACTTTTGAAACAACAGCTGTCTTTAAACCAGATTTTGCAAGCTCAAGAGATGCTCTCATTCCTGATCCTCCTCCACCAATAATTAAGGCATCGAATTCTAGTGTTTTGATATTTGTAGAATTGTAATTAGTCATAGATTAAAACCAAATAATTGAAATGTAGAAGGCAGCAATCAATACTCCCAATATAAAAAATACAGTTTCATAGATTTTTCTTAAAACATCTGCATACACACTTAAGTTAGTAGATATAAAACCCAGCGTTCTTTTTGTTAAGTAATCAGTTCCAACAGTCCATAAACCGATAAAAGCATGAGCGCATGCTGATAATATAAAGATACTAAGTGAAGCTTTAAATAAATTGTTAGTGGTTAAAAACTGAAAGGTAATACCTGTAGTCCAAAATGTGTACTCTAGATATACAAGAAATGAGATGAAATAAAGTGCGCTGAAACGCTGCAGATACCAATAAAGTTTTCCACTTTTCATAACATGATCCAAATTGATAATAGAGCATTTAGAACGAATAAAGCCAAAGTAACCACTGCAGATTTATATGATGAAGATAAGTTCTCGCTTATTATATGAAAATCCATCAAAATATGTCTAAAGCCTGTAAAAATGTGATACTGAAAAATAAGTGTCAAGAAAATACAACCTAATTTAATTCCAAGATATGTGTCATAGATGTTCATAAAATTATCAAAGGAGCCCTGACTTTTTGTTAATTCAGAATAGGCTACAACCGACAAAGGAAGTACTAAAAAAAATATAAGAATTCCGCTTATTCTGTGTGTAATTGATAAAAAAGCCGATAGAGGAAGTTTTATCTTGAATAGGTTAATGTTTACAGGTCTATTTTGAGTCATTATGAAAGTGACAAATGTCATTTTTATATGTTTTTTATATGAAAATTATAACCGATTATAAGGAATATAAATAAAGGAATCCTTAAAAAATAAATTATTTATTTTTTAACATGCTTCATCATTCTTTGTCTTTTCTTTATTTGTCTTTCTGTCAACTTATTTACCCTATTTTCAAAAGGGTTGTCAGATTTTCTAAAAATTAATTTAAGTTGAATACTTTGAAGCTTTAACGCAGCTCTGAATGAGTTTTCGAGATATTTTTTATAATTTTGAGGAATTTTTTTATCTTGATTTGAATGGATGATGAATGTTGTAGGGTTAATACCCCCAAAATGCACATGTTTAAGCTTTAACTGTCTTCCGTTAACTGATGGAGGCGCACTTTGTGATACAAATTTTTCTAAAAGCTTATTCAATGATGAGGTTGTATACTTCTTTTGAGCATTATCAATAACATTATTCGTTACTTTAAAAAGCTTTTTAAAACCCCTTTCTTTAATACCAGAAATTTCTATTTTAAAAAAATTATCAACAAAATTTGATTGGACTCTTTTTGTTTCGTACAAATCATTCTTCTGACTTTTACTCAGTAAATCCATTTTATTGAATGCCAAAACTAGAGGTTTGCCTAATTCAGATACCATATTAATTATTTTTAAATCTTGGTCTACAAGCCCATCACTGGCATCACACATAAATATAACAACATCACAAGTCTCTACAGAGTGCATAGCTCTGACATATGAAAAATATTCTATTTTATGAGCATTTCTATAACCTTTTCTGATGCCAGCGGTATCTATAAAAATAAAATCATCATTATTGACAGAGAATGGAATACTAATCGCATCGATAGTTGTTCCAGCTATTTCTGAAACAATTAATCTATCTTCTTTGATAAATTTATTAATAAAAGTGGATTTTCCAGCATTGGGTCTGCCCAAGACTGCTATTTTTTTACCTTCTGGCACCTTAGTACTAATGTTTGGCAGTGAGTTCTTTATAAACGATCTTAAATCGACAAGATTTTTGTTATGTTCTGCACTAATTTCAAATAGATCAGTAATACCCTTTTTAATGAGATCTTCTTTAATTAGAGCATCTGATTTTTTATCTATTTTATTGAGAACTGTTATAAAGGTTTTATTTAATTTTCTTAATCTTAAAAGAATATCTAAGTCTTCATTATTTAAATTCTGGGAACCATCGAGAAGAAATATTATTAGATTTGATTCTTCTGCAGCAATCCAAGCTTGCTCTGAGATATCTTCCTTCAAAACAGAGTTATCTTGAGCTATGCCACCAGTATCAATTAGAAGGCTTTTCTCATTTCCAAAAGATATATATCCATAATTTCTATCCTTTGTTAAACCAGAAAAGTCAGAAACTATTGCTTGTCTAGATTTTGTTAGTTTGTTGAAAAGTGTTGATTTTCCAACGTTAGGTCTTCCTATGATTGCTATTGATGTAAACATAGCTGCATATCATTTATATACTTAATGAATATAAATTAAAGGACTCATCAACTGCATAGAAATTTTTACTTCTACTAATAATTTTTTTAATAGGTTTTTTTGAAATTTTCTTTCTGCCAATTGTTCTTCCATTTAAAGGATCAATAATATGAATATAACCTTCATAGTCACCAACTATAATATTGCCAGAAAAGCTTATTGGGTTTGATAGTTGTCTATTTAGATACTCATCTGAAGCCCATGATTCTTCAAGTGTTTTTGTAAAAAAAGATCTTAAATTTGATTTTGATTCAACTAAAACCATTAACCCTTTTATTAATAATGGAGAATAAAAAGAAGATGCTTCAGACTGCCATATGGCTCTTTTTTGAGCGATATCGAATAAACTTAGGTTACCTTGATAGTTAGTTGTATATACGATACCGGCTTCTACAACTGGGTTTGAATCAGAGTCAATTAAATTTTCAAGCTCCGACGACCCACTTACATAAGAAATAGCACCATCCCAGAGTATAAAACCAGAGTCAAGTTCAAAAACTCCAAGCCTTCCATTATCAAAAGTTGCATAAATATTGTCGCCATCGATTACAGGACTGCTACTACCCCTTATTGTAAGCGAGGGAAGTTTAGATCTATAAGACCATATAATTTCACCGCTTGATTTATCAAGAGCAAGTAACTCTCCAGACCCGGTTTTTACAATAATGAATTTTGCGTCAATTGCAGCCGGTGCCAAAACTTCGCCCTTAACATTAACTGTCCATAAGATAGAACCACTATCTTGACTGAGCGTAATAACATTTCCTTGAACATCTGAAACAACAATTATTCCAAATCCAGCCGATACTCCAGATGACAGCTTGTTAACCTTCTTCTCCCACTGCAGACTACCAGAAGTGGGATCAATTGATTTTATATTTCCATCTTCATCAGCAAAAAAAATACTTTTTGAGCTAAAAGCTGGTGTGAAATTTCCAAGCAGATTATTACCAGAAAAAGATTTGGTCCAATCAACATTTAAATCTTCAGAATTCTTAATAGGGTTTAGAGCCTTAGGCTCGTCAGGATCTATGTCCTCACTTTCCCAAAATTTCAATGAACTCAAGGAAGAGCATGAAGATAGAAGTAAAATTAATAAGAAGGCTACTAAATAATTATTAATTTTTAAATGAGAGGTATTTATTAACATTCTTTATGTTGTTAAATTTGAAATTTTCATCGAAATGATTGAGATAGAAGCATTATCAGTGTATTTCTCTTTCGCGAGATTATACTGATCTTTTGCAAGATCCAACTTACCTTGTTTATAAAGAATATCTCCAACAAGTTCATGTATAGAAGCATTTGATGAGGAATACTCCTCTAAAATTTGTAGTGCTTTGTCATAATTTTCTTGCGCATACATAATTCTTGCAGCATTAATACTTGCAATCTTGCTAAATAAATCATTACCGCCGATACCTTTAGTATTATCTTTTAGAGCAAGAAAATAATTGAGAGCTAACTCAAGATCTCCATTTTTTGCTGAAAGCGATGCTTGATTAAGTAATGCGATGTTTGCGTATCCTGTTTTTTTATATGAATTAATCAAATCATCAAATAATTCATCAGAAAGTAACTTTCCTTCTTCTGTATCTGTTTCTTGTGCAATCCACTTATTATAAATTTCAGCAGCTTGAACATTATTTATGTTTTTAATTTGATTATTAATTAAATTAGCTGAAACTAATACAAGTATAGCGCCAATAATCAAAAGCATAGGCTTTCTGTAATTCATATAAAAATTACGTAATGAAGTTATAGCTGTATTATTTTCCAAAATTTCATTCATAAATATTTCCTTTAACTACAACGATTCATAAAAACTATACAAATCTTCAATTGAGACAGTTTGCTGCTCCCCAAGTTCATCTTTTAAAGATTTTATAACAGCCGTTTTACTCTTTAACTCTTCATCACCAATAATAATTACGTAATGTGAATTATTCTTATTAGCCTTTCTCATCTTTGATTTAAGACTTCCCTCTGATAAATTAATGTCAAGAGTGATATTGCTATTAATTGATCTTAGATGGTGCGCTATTTTATATGCTTTTGGTTCTAAATTGCTAGCTGCAATAACAAAAGTAACTAATTTTCTGTCTACTAGCTCTACTTTTGCAATATTTGCCAATCTTTCAAGCCCTATAGCCATACCAATTGCAGGCATATTTTTTCCTCCAAGTTGAGAAGAAAGTTGATCATATCTTCCGCCACCTAAAAATGAATCTTGTGCACCCAGCTCTGAAGATATGGCTTCAAATACAAAACCAGAATAATAATCTAAACCTCTAACTAAATTATGATCAATTTCGATTTTGCATAAATCTGAGAATTCATTTTTTATAGACTCAAGCAAGTTAATTGAACTTTGGTCTATAAATTCTTTTATAGAGGGTGCATTTTGTAAAATTGCCTGAGTTTTAGAATTTTTTGAGTCAAGAACTCTCAGTGGATTTTTACTAAGTCTTTCTAAATCTTTTTCATCAAGATCTTTTTTAAATGGTTCCAAGAAACTAACAAGAGTTTTACAAAAAGACTGTTTATTTTCTCTAGTTCCCAAGTGGTTAATTTTGATACAGCAATTTTTAAGTTTAAATTGATAAATAACACTGCATACCACTGAAATCATCTCATACTCTGGCAAGCCCTCTGGTATGCCAAGCACCTCAATACCAGCTTGATTGAATTGTCTATATCTACCTTTTTGTGGTCTTTCATATCTCCACATAGGTCCCAAATACCATAATTTATGATTTGTTTGATCTAATTTTTTCTCAATGATTGACCTAATTACGCTTGCAGTTCCCTCAGGTCTCATTGCAATGGTTTTATCATTTCTGTCATTGAACGAATAAATTTCTTTATTAACAATATCTGAAGAGTCACCAACACTTCTTTTGTATAAATTTGCATCTTCTAGCACAGGGGTTCGTATTTCTTGGAATTTATAACTTGTAAATATGTTTTTAATTATTTTTTCTACTTCAAATAACTTAGATGATACGTTGGACATATCTCCATCATCATACTGATCTAACATGCCTGTTAATGATTGAATTTTATCCAATTTATCCCCTTGCAATAATGTCTTCTGTGTTTCTTGATGATAGCTTTTCTCTTACCTTTTCTTCTATCTCTTTCACTAAATTTTCACTGCTAATTTTTTTATCAGGCATACCATCAACATAAAGTAAATTTTTAGGACTTGCTCCAGTTAAACCAATTTCTGCTGCCTTACTTTCACCTGGACCATTTACATAACAACCAATGATAGCAACTTCTATATCATCGGATATGTCCTCGAGACGCTCCTCAAGCTCATTAACTACTTCAATAACATTAAAGTTTTGTCTAGAGCAGCTAGGACAAGCAATTATTTTTACTCCCCTGCTTCTAATATTAAGACTTTTTAAGATATCCCAACCAACTTTAATCTCATCGACTGGATTAGATGCTAATGAAATTCTAATAGTATCTCCTATACCCTCAGATAAAAGCATTCCAACTCCAATAGAGGATTTTACTGTGCCAGCACGAAAACTTCCTGCTTCAGTTATGCCTAGATGAAGGGGCTGATTAATTAGATTAGATATTTTCCTATACGCATCAACAGTCATCTCAATATTTGAGGCTTTTAAACTCATTTTAAAATTATCAAAGTTAAATCTATCTAATATATCAACATGTCTCAGGGCAGATTCAGCCAATGCATCAGAATTTGGTTCACCGTATTTTTTTTGTAAGTC
>CBFHIO010000042.1:0-8640 GCA_965656035.1 Gammaproteobacteria bacterium
TTCATCATTAAATCGCAAACCCCCTTCATTGAGAATTTCTTCTTCACCAAAAACTATAGCATTTGAAACGCTTGCACCAAGAGCTAAATTTTTAGACTGAAGTAATTCTTTTTCATTCCATGAACCAAAAGTCCTAGCCCTGCAAACTTCTTTAACAAAAGAAGTTGATGAAAAATCAATAATTGATTCTGCAGGTAATTTTTTATGAACCGGATGATCAAAATCAACTTTAAATGCTACTTTAAATCCGTTAAAAGGCTTTATAGATGCATAAGCGTCATCTCTAGTAACAGTAATTTCTTTTTTTACCTTTATAAATTTCTTTAGTGCATCTTGTTCTTCAAGCCCTGCTGATTGAATTAAAAAAACAAAAGGACTAGAACTCCCATCCATTATTGGAACCTCTGGACCATCTACTTTAATAGTGCAATTATCAACACCCAAACCAGCAATGGCTGATAATAAGTGTTCAATCGTTGATATTTTAATATCATCTTTAATTAAAGCGGTAGATAGACTTGTATCTCCTACGTTCTCTGCTATCGCAGGTATTAGGAAATCTTCACTGATATCTGTTCTTATAAAATTAATACCGGTATTAATTTCTGCTGGCAGAAGCTCCATAGCAATATTTTTACCTGTATGAAGCCCAATGCCCAATGCTTTTATAGGATTTCTTAGTGTTCTTTGTTTTAACATTTATACCATTATATTTTTTTGACGCTGCCTATTAGCCTCGGAGAGTATTATCCCAGTTGCAACAGAAACATTAAAGCTTTTAAATAATTTATTACTACTTAGATTAATTTTAAAATCGCATTTCTCCATTGTTTTTTCTCTTACCCCAGATTCTTCTGCCCCCATTATTATTGCACTTGAATTTGTAAAATTACATTCGTCATAGCTTTGTTCGGCATGTTCACTTAGGCCATAAATATAAACGTTTTCTTTTTTAAGAAATTTTAAGCAATTTACGAGATTTGTAACATGAAAAATTTTGATAACCTCAGCCCCTCCAGCAGAAACTTTATGAGCAATAGCATTTATTGGAGCACAATGATGTTTATTAATAATAAGCGCATCAACTCCAGTTACAGCAGCTGATCTTATACAAGCACCAAGGTTTCTTGGATCAATGATGTTATCAAGAATCAAAATAAGAGGATTGCTTATTCCTGAGCTTAAAAAATTTTTAAGGTCTTTAAAATTAAACTCATTTTCATTAGATATTATTGCTTCAGGCTCTTGCTTTAGTTTTGAGGATAAATCATAAGTAATATTATTTTTTTCTAATTTAAAAATTAATGATGAAATTCTTTCATCATTCCTACCTGCCGGCAAAGTAACTTTTTTTATTTTATGGGGATTATTTTCAAGAATGCCTTCAATGCTATGGAAACCCACTCTTAAGGAATTTTCTTTTTTATTCATATTTTTCTAAATCCTAGCACGGTATCAGAGCAATCTTTCTTTCTGATGGAAGCACATTAATAATTTTAATTTTTATTTCTTGACCAAGTCTATAAACCCTTCCGGTTCTTTTGCCTTTTAAAAAGTTAGCGTCCTTATCATAAAAATATCTATCTCCAGGTAAGTCTGCAACGTGAATTAAACCAGATACATAAAAATTATCTATTTCGGCAAAAAGTCCAAAATCTGTGATGCCTGTTACAGTGCTGCTAAACTCATGACCAATATATTTTTTTAAATGGTGACAAATCATTTGTTGAACGACTTGTCTAGACGATTTTTCAGCATTTCTTTCAAGCTCTGACATCTCACCACAAATCACTTCAATTTTATCTTTGTTAATATCTAAATTTCCCTTACTAATAATATTCTTTATTAACCTATGAGTCATTAAATCAGGATATCTTCTGATTGGTGAAGTGAAGTGTGAGTATCTTTCAAGCTGTAATCCAAAATGACCAATTTCTCTAATTGAATACTCAGCCCTTTTTAAGCTTTGCAAAACAACAGTTTGAAGGACTTTATTTAATTTATTTTTCGATGAAAATCGGAGACATTTATTAATTAAGGCAAGAGGCGTATCTTGACGTTGATTTGAAAAACCCTTTAATGAAAAAAAAGATTTTAGACTTTCAAGTTTTAATTCTTCGGGTTCTTCATGAATCCTGTAAACTCCAAATTTATAGTGTTTGTTCATGAAATTAGCTGCACAAACATTTGCTGCTAGCATAGACTCTTCAATCATTTGATGGGCATATAACCTTTGCGGTAAATTAATACTTGAAACTTTACCGTCTTTATCAATGCTTAGTATGGGTTCGTTTCCTTCAATTTCCAACGCTTTTCTTTGACTTCTTTTTGTTAGTAAATTTTTTGTAAGAAGGTTAAGAGCATCCAAAGAAGTTTTTATTTTCTTTGAAATATCAGAACTGCTATTTTTGATATATTGTTCTACCTCTGTGTATGTCATTCTTCTATGAGACAAAATTTTGGCTTGCAAGAATTCATATGATTTTATCGAACCGTCTAATGAAAAGTTTATTTCACACACCAATACATTGCGAATTTCATCTGGTACCAAGGAACATAAATTATTAGAAATTTTTTCTGGAAGCATTGGTATTACTTTAGATGGGAAGTAAATTGATGTTCCTCTTTTTTTAGCCTCCTGATCAATGCAAGAGTTTTCGCTAACCAATTCAGCTACATCAGCAATGGCTACATTAAGTAAAAATCCCGAGTCATTTAAATTACAAAAAACGGCATCATCAAAATCCTTGGCATCGGCACCGTCGATAGTTATAAAAGGTACTTTAGTTAGGTCTTTCCTTTGATGACCGTTAGTATCTAATTTTATGTCTTTAACTTCTGTATTTACCTCGTCACTCCATTCGGTAGAAATTAAATTTTCTTGAATGACTTGAGAGATAGTACTTTCTAGATTATTCATTATTGAGTATTAGTTTCTATACTCCAAACTTATGCCAACAATCCTTCCTCTTGGGTCATGAACCCTTGTATCAAAACTAAAATCCGGAGCATCATAAAGTCTTGGAGCTGCTTCATCAAGTATATTAATAATTGATAGCTTAATATTAATTTCACCTTTATTTGTTCTTAATAATCTTTTCACTGAAAGGTCATGAACAAAAAAAGAATTAACAGAATTGTTGTACCCGTATGATGTTCCAAGACTATTGATTGGTCGCTCATTGCTATACCCATCAATATATCGTGAATTAAAATTAATATTGTAATCTTGATAATTCCAATTTAAAAAAGCATTGATTCGATTTTTAGGAAGAGAATGAGTGTTGGTATCGTAATTAAATTTTCCAACTCTATCTATCATGATTCTACCACCTTCATTTCCAAGAGCTGGTGTAAGAAACTCTATTAAAGTTGTTAAATTTATTGATAGTGATACATTGCCAAATTTATCTGAGTTTGCTAAAAGCCTATTAAAGCTCATATCAACTCCTGAAACCTCGGTTGACTCTTCATTAAAATATGTTGTGGTAACTCCAATTAAATCACCGCTAGAATTTCTTGTAATACTTGGGCCATTTGGGTCTGTGTTAAGGATTACTTGTGCGCTTTGAGCCTCAATTCTATTTTTGTAATCAATATTCCAATAATCAATACTTAGTTTTTGTTTTTGATCTTCAAAAATTAGTCCAACATTTAAATTTTCAGAGGTGGCGGGCTTAAGGCTAGGATTACCTATTTGTGCTTGCCTTACAAACGGTGAATTACCATTAAAATCCCTTACACTTCCCAAATTAATATCACTTGAAAACATTTGTGCCATTGAGGGCATAGAAAATGATGAGCTTCTAGAAGCTCGAAAACTCATATTCTCAGAAGCTACATATTTAAAGGAGATTTTAGGATCAAATGATGAATTATTTTCAAACGCTTCAAACCTGCCAGCAATTTTGAGATCAATATTTTCTGTTGGCTTAGATTGAATTTCAAAGAAACCAGCATATTTATTTCTATTTTTTGAGACATTAATGCCTCCACCTAAAAAGAACAGATCAGCTGATTTAACAATCTTTCCATCTGAGTCAAACTGAGCTCTGCTAAGATCATCGTATGAAATTTTAAGCTCTTCATCATTCAATTGGAGACCATATGCTATTTCATAGCTATCTATATTTGTTCTAAATATAAAATCAAGAGTTGTTAAAGATGCTGCTTTTGATGAAACTTCTGCACCTCTTACATAATCAATTAACTCTTTTGAATTTTGTGACGAATCAAAAATATTCCAATATGTAAGATTTGCATTAGATTGACCCATGGTTGAACCATTTAATGCTTCTAAAAACCTTGAATCAATAATATCTGGTCTGTAATGATCATTAGAGTGTCTGCTTATAGTTAAAGAAGTCTCTAGCTCAGTGCTTTCATTAATGCTAGTATTGATTATCTGGCTGAGATTATATTGCTTTATATCCTTTGGAGAAAATGGAGAATTAAATTCGGAACCCAGAGGACGCCCATACCAAATCACAGGGACATTAAAAGGATTGCCGCCTTCACCGGGTTGAATTTTTCTTGATAAGAAAGGAAGGGCCGGGTAAGAGGGCGATTGAGGGTTGTCATTTACCTCAACCGATGAGCCCATAAAGGTAATTTGATAAGTATAGTTACTTTTCTTAAGAGATAAATTTGCATATGCCTTTGAATGATCTTCGTCATTAACTATATTAAATCTGGTGCCGTATAAAAACCTGCAAAAAGATCCATCTATAACTCCCCCATTTGCTTCACATTCGGGATCAGGTACAAATTGATTAGCGCTATAATTTCCTGCATATAGTCCGCTGCTAACAGTATCACTAGCAGAGATTTGAAATGTTTTACCCAAGCCGCTTAAACCTAGCTCTGCTATTTGTGGCATCTCTGAAGCAGAGAGTGGAGATCTATCTAGAATATTAAGACCAAGCACAAGACTTCCATTTTTATATTTGGAGCCTATAAGTAAGCCTAGAGATTTATCACTCTGATTATAATTTGAGGTTTCAAAGTTTTTAATTTCCAGTTTAAACCCTTCAAAATCTTTTTGAGTTAAAACATTTACAACCCCTGCAACGGCATCAGACCCATAAAGTGAAGTAGCTCCTTCTTTTAAAATTTCAATTTGTTTAATCGCTATTTCAGGAACTATATTTACATCAATATATCCTTCGCCTTGATTAGATGGAGTTCCAGCAAAGGTATGTCTTTTAGAATTAAGCAGCAGTAGAGTGGAGGAGTGATCCAGTCCTCTTAAAGTTATGGAAGCCATTCCTTGATCAACGCCTTCGAGTGCATTTGTTTGGAAATGCGAGCCAGACGATGATGTTAGAAATTTGCTAATTTCAGAAAAACTAGAAATATTAAAATTTTCAAAATCTTCTTTGGTTACAAGATTTACTGGTGATGTGTCCTTTTCAGGGTTATTTATTAATGATCCAGTCGTGACTATCTCTTCTAGTATTGAATTAGCATTAATGAGCGGACTTAATAAAAATAAGCCAATGATTTGTTTAAATTTAATCATCTTAAGGATAAAACGCATTCTACATTAAATAGATTATTAAAGTAATTAATGAAGATTTATAAAATGATTAATTTTAGGTTTTTAATATTTCGTGACAGTCGCAATTAACCTTTTTACAGGCCTTATAGTTTTTGTAATGACATACAATAACCATAAGCGAGCCCAGCATTGTCAAAATGAGTTCAGCGCTTTCACCAATAACGTCTCCAATAAGAAGGGCTGCAATCAAAATAGTCAATCCAGCAATTCCAATGTAGATAATTGAGTTGTTTGTATGATTTTTGTACCCTAAACTTATTGCAAAAATACTGACTGGAACCGTCAACAGTAATATAGCTTTGTGTATCAGTTCGCTTTCTAATGATAATGCTATAGAGCTGTAAGAGAATATTATTATTGAAGGTGCAAACAAACAATGTATCAGACATATGATTGAAAAAGACATCGCAAATTTGTCAGACCTAAGTTGTGATTTCATAATATTAAAACCCCCAAACCCTATTTAAAGGTTTGGAGGCTATATTAATAGAAAAAGTTTAAATTAGTAAGTTAAATTAAATTTAATTCCATAGTTTCTTCCAGGGAGAGGAACCTTGTTCTTAACAAAGGAAGAATGATTTCTTGCAACTTCATCTAGAAGATTTCTTCCGAATAGCGAAACTTTAAGTTTACTTTTTTCACTTAAATTAAATGTCTTAGTCAGCCTTGTGTCCAGCATTTGATATCCAGCAGTAGTTGTTTCGCCTTCACCAACATCATTTTGTTTTTTTACGTCTTTTAAATGTAACTTAAAGACTATGTCATCTTGAGTATATGAAAGTGAGTAAACATTTCTTGCAGGATTTATTCTTGGTACGTTATGACCATCAGTAAATTGAGCATTTACAACATCTCTACCAAAAGATAATGTCATTTCACCAGCACCCAAATCGTAGGTTCTTCCAAATTCGATTTCATATCCATCAAACTCAGCATCTTCTTGAACATAATTAGCATGAATGAGGTTGCCATGACCATGGTCGTTTCCATGATCATCATCGTCATGATGCTCATCTTCATCTTCATGATGCTCTTCATCATTATGCTCATCCTCATGACCTTCGTCTTCATCAATTAGAGCAATATAGTTATCTACATCATTAATAAAGAAGCTTGCATATGCAAAATATTCTCCGTTATCAAAATTTAATGAAATATCAAAATTATTTGAAGTTTCAGAAGTTAGAGTAGGATCTCCTACTTCAAATCTACCTGTAGCCATATGAGGACCGTTCATAAATAATTCAATTACAGATGGCAGCCTCTCTACGCTAGAATAGCCGAGGTTTAACTCTAATGTATCAGAAAGATCTCTGCCAATACTGACAGCAAAGCTTGAAACATCATCATCTAGAGTAAAATTATCTACATCGCCATGATCTTCATCAGTAACACTTCCAGTTCTTGTAACTTGATCTAATCTAATTCCCAAATCTACATGAAACATATCAAAGTCTTGACCTACAAAATAACCAAGTGTTAGCACTTCATTGTTTGCGGGATTCATGAATGCCTCTTCTCCAACTATTGAAGAATCTTCATCAACATAATTAAATGATAATTTTTGAGTTCTTATGTCAGTTGAGATATCAAAAATCGTACCATATTCAGTGGCATTGTTAGCAAGAACTGTTGGAGCATGTTCTTCATGTTCCTCTTCGCCTTCATGTTCATCATGTCCCTCTTCTTCGGCATGCGCTTCAGTTAAGGTGTAGTCAGTATCTCTATATGTATAGTCAATTTTGTTAACTAAATTGCCATTAAGATTATAGGAACCTTCTATAGTAAAGCTTTTAGAATCTGTTGTTGAGAAAATTCTTTCCTCACCATGCTCATCTCCATGTTCGTCACCATGATCGTCACCATGGAAAGGGATTCCATATAAACTTTCAAGGTAGTCTAATGAAACACCAACATAACCCCAGTTACCTGCTCTTGAAATACCAAATTTAGTAGTCTCTACAGCAAAGTCAGAATTATTAACAAATCCCAGATCTTCTTCATGCCCATCTTCGTCGTGATGATCTTCATTGCCATGATCATCGCGTTCTTCCTCTTCATGCATTAGCGCACCATTGGGAATATCATAATTTCCAAATTCAGCATTTTTATAACCAACATTGACGTTAAAGCCATTGAAATTATTTTTAAAGTTAATGAATTCAGATGAACCATCATTCACCGATTGAGTTTCATAACCAACTTTCAATTCAGGAAGCTCGTAGTTCATTGCTGTGATGTAGTCATCTACAACATTAATGATTCCACCAATAGTTCCATTGGCATAGAGTAATGATGATGGACCCTTAACAATTTCTATTTGTTCAATATCATTAAGATCAACATCATTTAAATGATCGGCGCCAAGACCAGATACATCTCTATTGACCATTCCATTTTTTAGAATTTTTACTCTAGGTCCTGACATGCCTCTAATTATTGGCTGTCCAACAGCCGCACCATAATCTGCAATAGAAACTCCAAGATAGCTATCAATAGAATCTCCTAGGCTTGTTGTTGCATCATCGATAATCTCATCGCCGTCTATAACGTACAATGGATTTGTAATTTCGGTTGTGTCTATCAAAGCAGACGTGACCACGACAATTTCTTCAATATCTTGTGAAGCGATTTCGTTTATGTGTATAGCACCTGATATTATTAATGTGCTTAAAAGTTTTTTCATAAGAACTCCTTAAAAAAATAAAAATTTAAAATCTAAAAAATTTATTTTTTTGGTGGAGCTCGTGATTGATAGTTGCTTGTATTTTTTAAAGAAGAATTATCAGGGCACAACTCTTCAACAAAAGAAATTTGGATTAATTCGTTGATTTCCGATTCTATATTTTGAAAATCAAAAGTCTTGTTTTCGCATAGTTGACACTCAACAATAGACTTAGATTCATGTTCATCAATATGATCGTGAATTAAAAGATCTGCAGAAAGAGACGCAATGAAAAATATTCCAAAAAATAAAATTAGTTTTGATTTAATGTATTTATTCATGCAAATTAATGTTTAAGACAGACCAATCCTTTTATGACACCTGACTTAAGATCAGCCAGTGTATCACTAGCTTG
>CBFHIO010000043.1:0-8567 GCA_965656035.1 Gammaproteobacteria bacterium
CATGAACGATTCAATTTGATTGCTGCTGCAAACTATACAATCTTGCATTTTAATTATTAGGCTTATATCCAGAGCTTGTTTAAAAGTTTATAAATCAACTGTTTCTTTTATCATATAATCTAACATCTAATAATGCTAAAAGTAGCTACCTAAAACCATATAAAATTAACCTAATGAGAAGTCCCAAAATCAATAGTGAGATTAGAAATTTTGACAACGTATTAGAGCAAATTCTTGAGTTACTAGATTCTGATAGTCAGCAGTTCATATATCTTACTGGTGCTGCTGGTACTGGCAAAACAACATTAATAGAAAAAGTTCTTGATGAAAATAATCTAAAAAAAATGGTAGTAGCCCCAACCGGTGTTGCGGCATTAAATATAGGTGGAAGTACTATAAATTCTGCATTTAGAATTGGTTTTGATGTTTTTCCTCAAATCCAAGAATCTAATGATCCAAGATTTAAAAAGTTGTTAAAAAAACTTGAACTATTAATTATTGATGAAATATCAATGGTTAGAGCACCAATGCTTGATGCCATTTCAGAAACTCTAAAACTTCACCGAAACTCTAATGAGCCATTTGGTGGTATTCATGTTTTGGCCTGTGGTGACCTTTTTCAACTTCCTCCTGTAGTTAAAGAAAATGAGGTAAATATCATTGATGAAAAATATGAATCTGTTTATTTTTTTAGCGCTAATAGCTTTCAAGAAATCGATAGCCCCAGATTTTTTGAACTAACATACTCTTTTCGACAGAGCGAAGATGAAGACTTTTACTCTTTGCTAAACAATATTCGACTTGGTAAAAATCTTTCAGAAACAATAAAAACAATTAATAGAAGATGTTTTAATCCAGAGTTTGAGAATGAATCTTCTCTTATTATTACAACTAGAAAATATAGGGCCGATCAAATTAATGAAGAGATGTTAAACCTTATAGAGGGCCCAGCTACCTCTGCCAAATCAGAAGAGCTTGGTGATCTTAATGAAAATGATCTTCCTGCTCCTAGAAATTTAAGAATTAAGAAAGATGCAAAAGTGATGTTTATTAAAAATGATAGCGAGGGAAGATGGGTAAACGGGACTATTGGAGTGGTTACAAATTGCTCAGATAAAAAAGGAAGGTTTTTAAGAGTACAGGTAAATGATGAGATTTTTAAAGTCAAAAGAGAGGAGTGGAATAAAATTAAATACGTTTACGACGAATATAATGATGAGATGGAAGAAGAAATAGTTTCTTCTTTTAAACAGTTCCCGCTAAAGCTTGGTTGGGCAGTAACAATACACAAGGCACAAGGTCTAACTTTGGAGAGCTGTTCTATTGATCTTGGCCATGGAGCATTTGCTACAGGTCAAACATATGTTGCTCTAAGCAGGTGCAAAACTTTAAACTCAGTTAATCTATATCAAGAACTCAAGGAAGGTGATGCTTTAGTAGATTCAGCAATTAAAGATTTTCATGAAAAAAATTTTAGCTCTTAGTTTTAATTTTTCTCAAATATAAATAACCAAACATCATGGTGTAGAAAGTTGCTTTTAATCTTCCGTCCGGAGATCTTGCTATTAGCTTTTTAAATACAAAGCATTCAATAAAATGGATTGAGAACCAAGCCACAACCAGGAAAGTAATAATTTCCATGTTTAAAGCTCTGGACTTTTTTCGTTAGCAAATTCTTTTTTCTTTTGTAGGCTTATCTTGTCTTTGAGGCTCATGATATATGCGGCTGCAGATAAAATTAAAACCGCGCTAGCCTCTCCTATTATTATAAGAGCATCCATCTCTTTTCCTTGCATGATAATAAGTCTACATAAAGCAGTAATAGCAATAATTATTGGCAAAGTAACTGGTATTCTGTTGGTGCTATAGAAGGCTCCAACCATCCCAATTATTTCAACATAAATAAAAAGTAAAAATAAGTCTGCTAATAATATTTCTCTTGCTTCATACATTTGAAATAAATATTGTGCCGCAGCAATGCAGGTTGCTATTCCTATAATTGCCAAAAGAATCTTTTCACTGGTTACTGTGGTCCAGTGAAGATTCCTATCAGAGAAAGGTAACTTGAATTTCATACTTTTTAGAATACTCAAACTTTTTAAACTAGTCTAGTTTCTAGAAGAATTAGAGCTCAGCTTCAAGGAGAATGTTTTTGGGCAAAATAAAGGCACCTCTTTTTATTTGCCATATTTTTTCAATGTCATCAGTCATTAATACCCCGTACATATGAGCAAAGAAACCTGGGCGCTTACTATTGTTACCGGCTTTTTCATATTTTAAGAAGGGTTCGATTTTTTTCATCCTGGGTAAAAGCAAAACCACTTCTTCATAATCACTAAAATACAACTCTAAGCTAGCTGCAAGTTGATTAGCATTTGAGAAGTGAACAAAACCATCTTTACCATCAAGCTCTGTATTTATGATTTTCGAATTTTGAGCATCGTCCCACTCTTGCGGAGTTAAGATTTTGTAGATATTTTTGTGTTTCATTTGTTAGCATTGTATACATAAAAATTGGCGTATTAAAAAATACTCAAATATGCCAAAATCAAAAAAAACTATAAAAATTACTATGAACTTTAAAGAATTTGCTGAATCAAGAAAAAGCGTAAGAGGCTTCTTAGACAAACCTGTGCCAAAAGAATTAATCAATGAAATTATAGATGCTGCTAAATGGGCACCCACATCTTACAACACGCAAACATGGCATATTCATGCAGTTGCTGGTGACGTTTTAGATAAAATAAGAGAGGGTAACATTGAAGAAACTATGGCGGGCAAGCCTCATGTTAGAGATTTTCCCTATAAAGAAGAATATGAAGGCATTCATAGACAAAACCAGATAGATGTTGCTGTTCAGCTTTTTGAAATAATGGGCATCGAAAGAGACGACAAAGAAAAACGCATGGATTGGATGTTGAGGGGTTTTAGACAATTTGATGCTCCGGTTTCCTTGGTGCTTACTTATGATAAATATTTGGAGCCTGCGGCAATCACTCATTTTGGCCTTGGATCTTTGGCTTATGGAATTGTTTTAGCAGCATGGGAAAGAGGGATTGGTTGCGTTATTAACGGGCAAGGAATCATGCAATCTCATGTTGTTCGTGAGCATGCGCAAATACCTGATGATCAAAACATAATGATATGTATAGCTATGGGTTATCCCGATAACGAATTTCCAGCAAATAAAGTGCGCTCAACAAGAGCAAAAAATGATGAGTTTGTTACCTTTCGCGGCTTTGATGAATAAGGCGCTAAAGTTTGAGCCGCTTGTCAATTATGACAAGCGGCTCCTGAATGAAAATAGGTCTTACTTTACAGCGTATACGTCAATATTAATGTCACCAGTCAAAACGTCCATTGTTCCCTCGGCATAATTAATACCGTCTGTAACACTATCAACAGATTTCATGTGGAAAACACTACCATCTCTTTTCCAAACTCCCATTAGGATACCTGATTGAAGGTTTCCATCTGGGCTCATGCCTCTTCCGTGACCCTTCCAAGTCCCTGATCCTGGTATGTATGGGTTTTGAGTAAAAGTATAGGAAACGTAAACTTTTCCATACTGTCCAGTATCTGCTGAAGCACTAGATGCGTTTACTGTTACTTCATTCTCACCAACTGTCATCGAGTCAATTTTAAATTTACCTTTAAAGTGATCTCCGCTGACTTCAAAAGAATTAGCGCCAACTGATAAGACTAATGCTAATGCAATAAAATATTTTTTCATTTTCCTCTCCCAAGAAATTATTAATATTATGTTCAGATTATATATAGATAGAAGATATATTTGTGCTTTAAAAAATAAAATTACTTATAAAAAATATAACTATTTTTTGGTTCGATTAATCTTCTTCTTTGTTTTTAACTTCTATTTTTATTTGGACATCTACATCTTCCAGACTGTCAAGATTTTCTAAGTCTAGACCTTCAAGAATATTCATATTTTGAAGCAAATCCAATTCTTTTATCTCGTGCGAATCAGAAACATCCTTGCTTTGGTAGTCTGATTTAATAATCATTTTTTTTATATCTTTTTCTTTTTTTGGCTTTACATAATCATCAAGCAAAATTGCTCCTCCAATCAAAGACCCTAGAATTAATGCTTGTATGTATTTTTCATTCATATGTTTTCTCCTATTTTTTTGTTAAATAATATCCAAAGTTCATAGCTCTTATTTGCTTAATAGCAAAGCCTTGAGCCCAATTATTATAGGGAATTTAACCTGGCGACCAGGTCATTATTCTCAAGTTTTTTTGTATATTCTAATGATTTTAGATTTTCTTCTAGCTGCTTTAAATTAGATGCTCCAAGAATTACTGTAGAGACGTTTTCATTTAAAAGACACCATGCCACAGCAAGCTTTATTGGATCTAGGTCAAAATTCTTTGCTATTTGAATGTATGCTGAAACTCTTTTCATTCTTTCTTGGCCTCTGTCAGAATCAATCATGTGCTTCCGAAGCCATTCATAGCCCTTGAGAGATGCTCGTGAACCCTCTGGGACTCCTTCCAAATATTTTCCTGTTAGCGCACCTGATGCAAGCGGCGACCAAATAGTGGTTCCCATCTTATATTTCTCAAATATTGGTTTGTACTCGACCTCAAATCTCTCTCTGTCTAAAAGATTGTATTGAGGCTGCTCCATTGTGGGAGGTGTTAAATTGTTCTCTAATGCAAACTCGTAAGCTGTCTCAATTTCATGTGCTGCCCATTCAGAAGTTCCCCAATAAAGAATTTTTCCTTGTGTTACCAGATTGTGCATAGCCCAAACAGTTTCTTCAATTGGTGTATCAGGGTCTGCTCTGTGACAAAAATATAGGTCTAAATAATCAACCTGCAGTCTTTTAAGGGCTTGGTTGCATGCTTCGGTAACATGTTTTCTACTCAAGCCCATTTGCGTGGGAAGAGGATTATCGTGTGCTCCAAAAAAAACTTTAGAACTCACACAATAAGAGTCTCTGGGTCTGCTTAGCTTTTTTAAAGCATCACCCATTACAATTTCTGACATACCCCTCTCATACCCTTCAGCATTATCAAAAAAATTAACTCCAGAATCTAAGCAGAGACCGAACATTTGTTCTGCAAGCTTTGAGTCTACTTGTTTATGAAAAGTTACCCATGATCCGAAGGAAAGTTCCGAAATTTTTAACCCAGATCTGCCAAGTTTTCTATATTGCATTTTATTTTTTAAGGTTTTTTAAATAACAGAGTCATCCTATCGCTCTCACCGATTGCAACATATTTTTCTTTATCAACCTCTTTTAGTCTAAGGTTAGGAGGAAGTGTCCAGACTCCCTTTGGATGATCTTTTGTATCTTTTGAATTTGCATTGATTTCAGACTTTGCAACCAAAACAAAACCATGCTTCTCTGCCATCTCGATTGCATGAGCTTCTGTAACGTATCCGCTCTTCATCATTTGCTCCATAGGGGTTCCTGGATCAGCTCTATGCTCAACCACGCCAAATATTCCTCCAGATTTTAGAGCCTTATAACTATTAGAAAAAATTGAGTCCATTTGCGGCCCAAGCCAATTGTGCAGATTTCTAAAGGTAAGAACTGCATCAACAGTTTCTGGTTCTGCTAGCTTTGATGAGAGGTTAACTATATAAACATTGTCATACATAGATTTTTCTACAACTTTTTTTTCAAAGTTGGCTCTACTTCTTTTGTAATATGCTCTCTCAGAATTTTTATCAAAGTGAGCTGCAATTAAGATGCCTGGGTCATGAAGATAATTAGCCAGTATTTCAGTGTACCAGCCAGCTCCAGGTGAGAGCTCCACAACTTTCATGCTCGGCTTAATTCCAAAAAAAGTTAGGGTCTCATAAGGATTTCTATGTTTATCTCTCAAAACATAGCCGGGCGTTCTCTCTTCGCTAGTTATTGCTGAGCTTAAATCATGTGCAGCTCCAAACGAACTAAAAGAAAATACGGTTAGGATTATTAATTGGTTTATATACTTATTCATAGATTTATTCTAAACGCTGTTCTCTTTTGTTGCCAATAAAATAAAATTTATTACTGCATAGCTTTTTGTGTGAATTTAAAAGAATTGGAGCATTAATATATTTGATTTATATATAAAAATCTTATGTATTTTTATATAAATCTATGTCGATTTTTATCTTTAGGCTTTACAGACTGGCAAGAGGTTAGGCATTTGGTAAGTTTTGATTTTTGAATTTTTTTTAGATGTTTCTTTAATATCAATGTTCAGGTTAAACCCCCCTTGAAAAGATGAAGCATCATAAATCTTTACTTCTTTAAAAATTTTTTTATAGCGATCAAAATAATCTATCCCCGTCTCTCTTATAATTCTTTTATTTGGAGGTCTTTCTTCAAAATCAATGGTTTTTTCGTGCAGCATTGGGACTGGTAAAAATGCCAAACCGCCAGGCCTTAGCACTCTTTTTATTTCTTTTATAGCCTGTATATCATTTTTTACATACTCTAAAACGTGTGAGGCAAAAACAAGGTCAAAGCTTTGATCTGAATACGGAATATTTTGAATATCAAATTGATGGTCAACATCTTCTCTATATAAATCAGATGAAACATAGCTTTTGAATTTCTTTGTAAATATCTTTCGCAAAAAATTCTCTGGAGAAACATGAAGAACGTCTGTTCCTGATGCTTTTTTATCATCATATATGCGGCTTAAGACCAACATGGCTAATCTTGCGCGCTCTAGCTCTCCACATTTAGGGCATTTGGCTCGTAGGCGATCTTTTTTATCCATAAAAGGTCCGCTGTACCCGCATATTGGACAGTCATATTGATAATTGGATTTATAATTTAATAATTTGTAAAAGGGGGCTCTTAGGCCTTTTAAAAAATATTCAAATTCTTTAAATTTGCCCCTGTTGTATCCGTCATCTTTTCTTTTTCTACCCATTTGTTTTTCTAAAGATGTTCCCATCATCTTTAAATGATTTAAATTCAAGAGCATTTCCAAATGGATCTTTAAAGAACATTGTTTTCTGTTCTCCTGGCAACCCTTTAAACCTTAAATATGGCTCGATGATAAATGTAATATCATTTTCTTTTAACTTTTTTGAAAAACTATCAAATTCTTCCCATTCAAGCAAAATTCCAAAATGAGGCACGGGCACATCCTTACCATCAACCTCGTTAGCAAAGCTTGTTGACTCGCCAATATGACAAACTAACTGATGTCCAAAAAAATTATAATCTACCCAGTGCTCATCAGATCTGCCTTCGCTAAACCCGAGTTTAGAACCATAAAAATCTTTTGCCTGAGAGATATTGCTTACTGGTATTGCAAGATGAAAAGGTCTTAGGCTCATATACTATTCCCCTGATTTATAAGATTCTTCTATATTAACAGCAGCCAACAACAACAACCCAGCAAAAATTCCTATGTTTTTATAAAAGTTTTGTAGCTCGCGATCAGAGCTGACACCCTCATAAATGTTCCAAAAATCATGAAGATTAAAGTTTATTAATAAAGTCATTACAGCAAACCCAAGCGAGCACACAACAACATGTTTGTTTAATAATAAGCTAATGCTTCCAACTACTTGTGCGATGCCTGCAATCGTAAGTAAAACTGGAATCATCTTCATATTATGAGCCTCCATTAATGAGACGCTTGTATGCCAAGATGTAAATTTACTTATTCCTGGTATTAAAAAATAAAGTGCTAGTAAAATTCTACCTATATGTATTAATAATGATTTCACAGTTTTTTAATTACATCCATTGTGCAACATCCACATCTCTTTGTTGTGGCCTTCAGGGATTTTTTCACACGGATTACCGCTATATCCTCTTAACTGATTATATTTTTTGATTTGACTCTCAGATAAAATTTCTGTTGTTTGAATATGAGCAGAAAGATGAATGTATCTTAAATTACTTCTTACTTCTGATATATTTTTTAAAGCTCCCTCCAGGGCGTCATTAGTAATGGTTGCATTACTAAAGTGTTCATTCAAACTTTTTTCATGGGATATTAATGTCTGGCCTTGGAGCTCTGCTTGTGATTTCATCTCCTCAAATATTAGCTTAATAGATCTTATTTGTTCTTTTTCTAGAGACAATTCTTCTTGCATATCAAGAACATGTTTTGGGCCGGGATATCCATTAAGTTCTGCTGCTTTTGCAAAGCCCATTCCATTGCCAAGTGTTAAGTCTTTAATATCATTTGCTGACAGACTTTTAATTGCTCTATCAACCTGATTCGTATATTCAGATTTATGTAATTCATTTTCATTCGCAGCTGTGAGGAATGATGTTAAAAGCAGGCAGCACAATAATTTTTTGTGAAAATTTTGATAAAACCTGATGTATTTTTTTTCCACTAGTAATTGTTATATTTTATTTTCTTGCCTTCTGCATCTGTAAACTCTCCAAAGCATGCAATTACAAAGTCGGCCGCTGCCCAAACACCCAATCCACCAATTGTAAATATCATAAAATGCCTGGTTTTATCTTTCCACAATAAAATCTATGAACGCCAAAAACACCTAAAAGAAAACATAATACGAGCAATAAGAAAAAGTTTTTATCACTTGATTCTGGCGTGCTTATCATTTC
>CBFHIO010000044.1:0-8340 GCA_965656035.1 Gammaproteobacteria bacterium
TAACTCTATCAATATCATATGAAGTAACTTCTTTATCTTTTATGCCAACAGCACCTTGAGAATTAAGACTTTTAATGTGACTTCCAGCAATACCTACGTATACAGATCGAATCTTTTCCTCAATCATCGATTGAGCTTGTTCTACAGCCTTTTTAATTGCATCAGTAGTAGCATCAATATTTACAACCACTCCTTTTTTTAAGCCGCTTGATGGGTATGCACCGAGTGAGATTATTTCTAGTTTTTGAGCTTCATTATATTTACCTACAATACAAACTACTTTGGAAGTACCTATATCTAAGCCAACAACTATATTAGAATTTTTACCATTATTTGCCATAATCTAAAGCAACTCCATCCTTATACCTTAAATCTATCATACTAGGAATTTTTCTATTTTCGTACAAGTAATTTAAGGTATCTTTTAATGAATTAAATTTATTATTTGAAAGTTTATTGCCAATCATTATGACATGTAAATTCGTTTGAATCTGCCATCCTGAAATATGTGAATAGGTAATTTTTACTATATTAGTATTATCAAAATTATTCACTTTAAAAAAATTAATAATATTAAGTGGCTCTTTCAAATCTTCTATGGGTCCATTTACAGAAATCAAATTAAGAAAAGTTTTATCAAATTTAAACTTTTTTAAATTGGTATCTACAAAAAATTCATTATTTAATATAAATATTGGTATTCTTGTTTTTATATTTAATTTTGCAGAATTACTAAATGGTTTAACATTTAGAAAGTACTCATCTATCCAGTCCTGCTCCTCAAGTAAATCCTTAATATCATTCTTTGTCTTTAATTCACCTAATTTTTCAATGAATATTTTTTGAGACTTTAAATATATTTCTGAATCTAGCGAAATATCAATATTTAAACCTTTTGAAAAAACTGATCCAGTAAAACAGAATACTATTAAGGCGTAAAAGGTTTTTTTAAAGTTTTGCATTAATAATATTTTGAACTACTTCCTCGTATTCTAATCCAAGAAAGCTTCCTGATTTTGGAACACAACTGTGTGATGTCATTCCTGGAACGGTATTAATTTCAAGAACATGAAATTGACCTGTGATGTCTTGGAGAATATCAATCCGTGCCCATCCTCTGCAGTTCAGAGCATTATATGCATTTGAAGCAACCACATTTATTGCTGAGTGTTCCTCAGAAGTAAGATTAGCCTCAATAAGCCCTGTATTATTTGAGATATATTTTGCATCATAATCATAAAACTCATTCTCAGTTACTATTTCTATTACCGGCATACATTCATCATTGATAATTGTCACAGTAAACTCTTTTCCATCTATGCAGTTTTCCATTAAAAATGGTCTATCTATATTGTTTGCATTATTAAGAGCAACCATAAAATCTTTATCGTCTTTTATCTTAAAAATATCAACGCTTGAGCCTTCTTGACTTGGTTTTAAAAAACAGTTTTTATTTTGAAAATCTTTGAAAGTTTCATTTAAAAATGGTTTTAAAGTCTCATAATATTTCCATGATGGGGTCATAACATTATGAGCTTTTAAAATTGTTTTACATGTATTTTTATCCCATGTATTTCTGCAAGCTTCTGGCCCTGATCCGGTATAAGGTATAGATAGATCATCAAATTTTTCTTGGAGATTACCTCCTTCACCCTCAAACCCATGCAATGCTATAAAAATAAGATCATACGTTTTAAAAATATTGAAATCACTAATAGTTTTAAAATCTACAATAGTTGTTTCATATCCTAATTTTTTTAGGGCATCATAGACCCCCTTGCCACTTTGCAAAGATATTTCTCTTTCTGATGACGAGCCGCCACATATGACAATAATTTTTTTTATTTCTTCCATGTTTCTTTTATTAATTCGCATACGCTTGAAACACTGCCTGCACCCTGGGTAATAAGAACATCGAAACTATTTTCTTTTGATTCAATAAGTTTAATTACATCATTATGTTTTTTGATATACGAAACATCTTTATGTCCTTTTTGCTTAAGTGTTTCAACAATGGTTCTTGAATCAATACCTCTGATAGGATTTTCACTTGCAGCATAAATATCCAGCATTATCAATGAATCAACTTTTTTAAGAACTTGAATAAAATCATCAAACAATTGTGCTGTTCTAGAAAATCGATGAGGTTGAAATATCATACAAATCTTTTTTCTAGAAAATTCTTCTTTGCATGCTTTTATATTAGATAAAATTTCTATTGGATGATGACCATAATCATCTATTAGAATTTTATTTTTCGAATTAATTTTAATATCTGCCTTCTCATACCTTCTGCCAACTCCTGTAAATTCTTTAATGCCTTTTTTTATTGCATTTATAGGTAGGCCTTCTTCTATGCATACAGCTATAGAAGCTGTAGCGTTATAAATATTATGAAAACCAGGCTGCCTGATGCAAAAGGCATATTTTTTACTTCTTTGATTATCCATAATCTCAAAGGTCTGAAATCCGTTTTTATAACCAGAATTTAAAATTTGAAAATCTACATTTTTTGATTTTCCAAAAGTAATCTGTTTTCTTGAAATTCTTTTTGTGATTTTTTTAATATTTTTATCATCTCCATTAACTATCAGATATCCATAAAAAGGCACATTCTCTGAAAATTGAATAAATGAATCTAAAAGGTTTTCAAAATTATTGTCATAGTGAGTCAAATGATCGTCATCTATATTGGTTAATATGGCTACATCTGGGTTTAAATGAGTAAAAGATCCATCACTTTCATCTGCTTCTGCAATTAAATAATTACCCATACCTAAATCAGAGTTTTCATCGGTGCTTAAAACTTTTCCTCCAACGACATATGTTGGGCTTAGTTCAGCAGTATTAAAAATTTTTGCAATCATGCTTGTTGTAGTTGTTTTACCATGACTTCCAGCGATGGCTATGCTCTCATAACCTCTCATAATGCTACCAAGCATTTCAGCGCGAGGAATTATTGTTATTCCATTCTTTATGCTTTCAAGAATTTCTGGATTTTTATTATCAATAGCAGTTGAGACTACTATTAAGTTCGCTTTTTTGATGTTTGTTTTGTCATGACCTATAAAGACTTTTGCGCCCTCTTTCTTAATTTTTTTTAGCTCATATGTATCATTAATGTCAGACCCAGATACTTTGTAGCCCTTTTTAAGAAGCAATCTTGCTATACCTATCATTCCGGCACCGCCTATGCCTACAAAATGTATATGTTTTATTTTTTTAAAAAAATTCATTTCATTTGCTCAAGGTATTCGATAACTTTGCCTGCGATAATAGAAGCTGACTCAAGATGGTTTTTATTTCTGTGTAATTTCCATGTATTGTATGTTTTTTGATTAACAATTGTTGATATCTTTTTTTTAAGGGCATCTAAACCATCTTTTTCTTCATGTATAAGCCCCATATTTAAGTCCTCAATATGTTTTGCATTATAAAGTTGATGATTATCAATAGCAGACGGTAACGGTATCATAAGCAGGCCTTTGGATAATGAGGTAACCTCAGAAACAGATAAGGCTCCAGCTCTAGAAATAACAAAATCAGACCAGCTTATTAATGATTCAGGGTTTTCATAAAACTCTTTGACTTCAGCCTCAATATTAAATTTTTTATAAAAGTCCTTTAAGTCTTTATCCTTTCCTTTACCAGATTGATGCTTAACCAATATTTTTTTACTTAGACCTTCAAATGCCATTGGGATATTGGTATTTATATACTCTGAACCCTGACTGCCACCGGTTATGTATATCTTTGTAATCTCAGAATAATCTTCCTTTGGAACTTCTGTACGAAATTCTTCTCTAATGGGGTTGCCGGTAATGCATGTATTTTTGAAAGTTTCTTTTAATTTAAAAGCGCTAAAAATAATCATTGAAAACTTTCCAAGCAGCTTATTAGCTGAGCCCAAGACAGCATTTTGTTCATGGATAAATATTGGTTTTCTAGATATATAGAATGCAATACCAACTGGAACTGTAATAAAGCCGCCAAACCCAATCATAGCATCGACTTTTTCATTTTTAATAATCTTTAAAATTTTAAAAATGCTTATTGGTATAAGCAGCAAAGATTTCATTTTTCCTAAAAAATTTTTACCACGAAATCCCTCCATTGATATCCGATGGTAACTAAAACTTGTTTTTTTTATTGCATTAATTTCAATTGAAGCGCCCGAGCCAATAAAAACTATATCATGACCGTTGCTCTTAAGCTCATTACCTACAGCAATTGCAGGAAAAATGTGTCCACCTGTTTTTGCTGCGGATACAAGAATTTTCATAATTTTATATTAATTTGTTTTCATTATTTATTCTTATAACTATTGCTATAAGAGACATCATAATAATAATACTAGTTCCACCGTAACTAATAAATGGAAGCGTTAGCCCTTTTGTTGGAAGCAATCCGATATTCACTGCCATATTAAATAGCGCTTGGACTGCTATTAAAATCATGACTCCAAAAGAAACATAACCTTGAAATGGCCTATCTTTAGTAAAAGAATCCAGAGCTACTCTTAGAATACCAATAAATAAAATTACAAATAGCGCAACCAAAAGCAATCCTCCAACTACTCCTAGCTCTTCAATAAGAATTGCAAAAATAAAATCTGTGTGTGCTTCTGGTAAAAAAAAGTTCTTTTGAAAACTATTACCTATACCTAGCCCAAACCACCCCCCTTGACCAATACTTATTAACGAATTTGAAAGTTGCCACCCAGCATTTCTTACAACATCCTCTGCAAAAGGATCAGTAAAAGCAAGAACTCTAGCTAATCTCATGGGAGAGCTTGAAATAGCCAAATATCCCAATAATGAGATTAGAAGTGATAGTAAGCTGAACTGAAAAAAAGATATTCCTGCATAAAATAATATTGCCACAACTAACAAACATATTATTGCAGTAGATCCTAGATCAGGCTGACTCATTATTAATAAAGAAATAATAAAAAGAAGTAACAAGGGTTTTAAAAAACTTCTAAGAGTATTGATTTCAGACATTCTTCTAACCGAATAGCCAGAAATGTATAAAATTAAGCTAAATTTACAAACTTCTGACGGCTGAATATTTATCGGTCCTAATCTTATCCATCTAATGCTTCCATTTACTGAGGTGCCTATATCTGGAATAAATAAAGCAACTAATAAAAGAATACTTATTAGCATAAATAACCAATCAGATTTAAATAAAAAT
Source organism: Gammaproteobacteria bacterium (assembly GCA_965656035.1). GTDB lineage: Bacteria > Pseudomonadota > Gammaproteobacteria > Magnimaribacterales > D2472 > SCGC-AAA076-P13. The sequence goes on from CBFHIO010000044.1 coordinate 5,197, forward strand.
TCAGAGGGCAGCAGTAAAAAAATACTCATTGCAACCAATCCAAATGAAATAAATATTAGCTGTCTACTAGCAAAATAAAATGGGTCTCCTGTCATATCATCAGCAACATAAATACTAGATGAAGCAACCATGACAAAGCCAAGACTCATCAAGCCTATAAATGAAAATAAAATGAGCAAATTGTTTGTTCTATTAATCATGATTGAAACAAGAATTGAAGTGCTCTCCCCTGATTTCATAATTCTTATAATCCTTCCCGCTTGGATATCCAGGTGAAAATAAAATATTCTTTTTATTTGAATTTTTTAGATATGAAATAGTATCTTCTAGTGTCTTAAATAATTTTTTATTTTGGTTCTCAATACATGCATCGATTTCGTTTTTATGATGCCCAAAAACTAAAATTTCTTCAGGTCCATCAATCATAATTGATTTATGATTTTCTTTTGAGGGATCACCGCAAACAATTAATATAAAATTTTTCGAACCAAAAAGCCTACAAGCATTTTCAAGTGCAAATAAGAGTGAGCTAGAGTTGGTTGATTTTGAATCATTAATGATCGATGGAGTAATTTTCTCAAATCTATAAGCTAGATTTTTTAAATCTATTTTTTTTGATTCTTTGCCTGTTATCCACTTGAAGAGTTCGTATGGATTATTTTCACTTGAGAAATTTTTTGAAGATTTTATTTTTTCTTTGGCACTTTTATAAGCTTCAAAAGATCCATGATAATCCAAATGATCTGGTGCTATATTTAAAAGAACTCCATAATCTAAATCATTCAAATTCATCTTATCTAATTGAAAACTGGATAACTCTATAATTGAGTATGTTTTATTATTATTAATCACATCAAGCATTGGATTTCCAATATTGCCAACAAGATTAACTGTATCTATTTCTTTAATGAGTTGCTCTAAATGAAAACAAGTTGTACTTTTTCTATTTGTTCCAGTGATGCCTATTTTTATTGAGCTATCTTCTTTAAAAAAAATATCAAGATCTGTAATAACCTCAGCATGTTCTTTGAGAGATTCATATAAATCTTTTGGAATGCCAGGGCTGCAAAATATTGTTTGATAATCAGAGAGGTTATGCTTTTTATTATACTGATCTATTTTTTCATCAAAAATATCAAAAGAAATATTTCTATTAGTTAAATATCTTTCGAAAGATTTTCCGGTAACCCCATAGCCATATATCAAAGATTTCATTCCTTAAATTTATCGAAGCTTTAACGTAGCTAATGCTATTAAAATTAGAACTAATGTAACTATCCAAAACCTAACAATGATTTTAGGTTCTGGCCAGCCTTTTAATTCATAGTGATGATGGATTGGTGCCATTAAAAATACTCTTTTCCCTCGAGTCTTATAAGAAATAACCTGGATTGCAACACTTAAGGTTTCTATTACAAATACACCTGCCATGATTGCAAAAACTAGCTCATGTCTCAATATAACAGCTAGTATTCCCAATATTGCTCCTAAAGTTAGCGATCCAATATCTCCCATAAAAATTTGAGCTGGATATGTGTTGTACCAAAGAAAACCAATGCCAGAACCAATAAGTGCTCCACAAAAAACTATTAACTCTCCAGATAATTTTAGGTGAGGTAAATACAGATAATCTGCAATAATTTGGTTACCCATACTATAGGCGATAAGTCCAAGAGCTCCCGCAATAAGAACAGATGGCAATATAGCAAGACCATCAAGACCATCAGTCAAATTTACAGCATTAGATGACCCAATTAAAACAAACATTCCTGTTGATATGAATACAAAGGCGCTCATAGGAATTATTAGATCTTTAAAGAAAGGAACAATAAATGATGTTTCAGCAATCAGTTCAGCAGAATGATATAGGTAATACATAGCTATAAATGAAGCAATAGTTTGAAAAAATATTTTTTGCTTAGAATTAAGTCCGTCTGAGCTTTTGTTTTTGATTTTTAAATAGTCATCAAAGAATCCAATTAAAGCAAAGGCTATTGTTATGAAAAGGACAACCCAAACATATCTGTTGCCTAAGTCGGCCCATAGTAAGGTCGAAACCACTAGCGACAATAATATTAAAAGTCCACCCATTGTTGGTGTTCCTGATTTTTTATAATGAGATTCTGGTCCATCAATTCTGACATGTTGCTCAAACTGCATAGACTTTAAAGACTTTATTAATATTGGGCCTAACAAAATAGATATCAATAACCCGGTTACTGTCCCACCCAAGGTTCTTACAGTTAAGTAACGCAGAACATCAAAACCAGGATCTATATCTACAAGAATAGTGCCTAAATATTCAAACATTTATAAATCTCTCCATTTTCATTCCCCTAGAGCCTTTAATGAGAACTATGTCTCCGCTTTTAATATTTTCTTTTATAAATTTTTTAAGATCATTTTGATTGTTAAAAAATAGTCCGTTTTTACCGTATCCAGATACAGCATATTTTGTTAATTCTCCAAAACCAAGAAAAACGTCTACTTTTCTTCTTCTTGCATACTGTCCAACATCAGCATGCATCTTTTTTCTATATCTTCCTAACTCAAGCATGTCACCCATAATGAAAACTTTTCGATTATTTGAATTTGTTAAGAAATCAATAGCTTTTTTTACAGATTCTGGATTCGCATTATAAGTATCATCGATTAGTAACGATCCTCTTATCCATTTCTTTTGCTTTTGTCTTACTTGAGTGTTCTTTTCCAACCTTTGATTAAATAATTTTGGTGAATTTTCAATTAAATATGACACAGCAAATGCTGCAAGAATATTTTTAATGTTATGAATTCCAGACAACGAAGTTTTAATTTTATGATCTATATTATATTTATCTGAAATAATGTTAAATTCTTGTTTTTTGATTGAGGATTTTATATTTATTGCATAAAAGTCAGCATTTTTTTCAGTGCCAAATGTGATCAATTCTTTTCCTCTAATTATTTTTTTCCAGAATTTTAGATGTTCATTGTTTTCATTTGGAGCTACTAAGTAGCCACCATTTTTTATGTTTGAGACTAATTCAGATTTAACTTTTAAGACTCCTTTTATATTTTTAAGTTTTTCTAAATGAGAATTACCAATATTTGTAATTACTCCAATATTTGGTTTTAGAATCGAACTTAAATATTTTATGTCTC
>CBFHIO010000045.1:0-8020 GCA_965656035.1 Gammaproteobacteria bacterium
CGTTTTGACTTTGCATCAGAAAGGCCTCAGCAATTGTATTAAACTGAGCTTTATACATAGTCATGCACCCATGATTTATTCTTTTCTCTTTTTAAAATTTGAAACTTAGATGAGAGTATTACTAAGCATACAACCAATCCAGCAAAACCGATAATAGAACCAAATAAAGGATATAGCATTACCAAATCAATTGCTGGTTTTTCTGACAGGGTAATAGATGCTGGTTGATGCAAAGTACTCCACCATTCAACAGACATTTTTATTATTGGAATATTAACTGAACCAACTAAAACAAGAATTGATAAAAACTTGTCTGCTTTTTCATAATTATTAAATGAATCATGCAATGAGATGAGACCTAAATACATAATAAATAGGATCAAAGTAGATACAATTCTAGCATCCCATACCCACCAGGTACCCCATGTAGGTATGCCCCAAATAGATCCTGATACTAAAGCTATAAAAGTAGTGATCGCTCCTATTGGAGCTATTGATCTGACAAGATATACAGACAGTTTTACTTTCCATATTAAATAGACACCGCTTGCAACTGCCATTGCTAGATACAATGATTGAGATATAAATGAAGCTGGAACATGAAGATAGATTATTCTATAAGAATTACCTTGAACAAAATCTTCAGGCGTTAAAAAAAATCCATAAAAGATTGAAAGAAGATATATAACTAGTGATAAATAAAAAATATAGGGGTATATCCTGTTAACTTGGAACATATAAGTTTTTGGTGAAGCAAATTGATGTACAAGTTTTTTTATCACAATAAATAGATTCTAAACGATAAATAATTATTCTAAATGCGCTCTAATAATATATGAAATTATCATTGGAGTAATCGTTATTATAATCGATAAGATGCCTAAAAGCAGAAACAAAAAACCGGAATAATTCAAATTGAAATTAATGGCAACTACAACTTTGCCTAAAATAATTAATAAGGGTAAAAGCATCGGCAATGTGACCAAGGTTCCCAGAACCGAGCCTTTAGTTAAACTTAAGGCATTTCCAAAACTAAATACATTCATAAAAATATAGGTTGTAATTAATAAAACTGGAAAAATTTGGAACCCTAAATTGTTTTGATTTGTTATGCCAATACAAAAAATTCCACCTAAAACTGATATTGGAATTCCAATTACTAACCAATAGATGAATATTTTTGCAGCAATAATAAATGATAAGTTATGACGCGATATTGCATATTGTTCTATTGAGCCATCATTATAATCTTCCAAAAAAATATCTTCTGTAGCTAGCATCATTACCAATAAAGCAGCAATCCAAAGTATAGAAAAAAATGCTTGGCTCAGCTCAATATTAGACACTTCAACAGTTAAAGGATAAGCGATCATAATTAAAACAAAGACCAAAATAGGTCCAAGCCAACCTCTAGATTTCTTGAGAAGCTTTAAAAGTTCAAATTTAATAATGCCCATAATCTAAATATTTAAAGTATCTGAGACAAAGTCTAGTTTTATGTGTGACGAATATAATATAGCTTTTTGTTCTTTAAGTTCTTTTTTAAGAAAATCTACTAAGGTTTCTTGAGAATTATTATCTAGTCCAACACATGGCTCATCAAGGACTAAAAGATCTGAATCATTTAGAAAAAGCCTCAGAAGTGCAATTTTCTTTTGCTGTCCAAATGATAGGTTTGCGATATTTATATCAAGGGATTGATCTAGACCAAATATTTTCAAATAATGATCAAGTTTTTTATGATTATCTAGGCTCATAAGAATTAAATTGTCTTCAATACTAAGATATTGCTTAAGAGCATTTTTGTGACCTATGAAGCAAATGTCTTTATCTGTCTTAACAATTAAATCTCCTTTTGAAGGTTTTGTAAGGCCACAAACCATTCTTAGAAGAGTTGTTTTTCCAGAACCATTCTCACCCCGAACATGCAATGCATTTCCTTTTAATAGGTCAAAGGAGATGCTTTGAAATAATTTTTTATCGTTAATCTTGTAACTTAAGTTTTGTGCCGTTACTGTGGGATTCATTTTTTAAACAAGTTGAAGGTTTTTTGTTCTTATTATAAGTGCTGGCAATGGTTTTTGTGGATCTATTCTAGAATATAACCTTTTAGATATTTCTGAAAAAATATTAGGCTCTATTGAACCAAAACCACCCACAGAAAAATATAACCTTTTAGAAAAATAAATACCTTGTTCTAAGTCAGGAATGCTTCTCAATACAGTATTAACTTTTTTAATCCTCTGCATGAAGTTTTTTCTTTTAGAGTTATATTGAAACCAGCCCCAGGATGATAAACCAATTAATGCAATCTTTTTTAAAGAATCTTTAGCTTCGCTATTTGGAAAAGATGAAGGAGGTAAGAGAACTATCAATTCACCTTTTGATATAGTAATTAAATTCTCTAAACTGCCTAAAATAGAATCTTTAGAATTAAAGTTTAATGGCAAAAACTCTTCAAACTTATTGTTCGAAGGAAGCTTGATGCTAGCAAGTCTAGATTTTGAGCCAAGAACTATATAGGTTACTAATTCTTGGCTCAAGATAAAATTATATCTTTGCTAAGGCTTGATCTATGTCAGCAATAATGTCATCTACATGCTCAAGACCTATTGAAAGCCTTACATAACCAGGTGTTACACCTGCTGATAGAAGCTCTTCTTCATTTAGCTGACTGTGAGTAGTGCTAGCAGGGTGAATGGCTAGACTTCTTGAGTCACCAATATTGGCAACATGATAGACCATTTCTAAAGCATCAATAAATTTCTTACCAGCTTCGACTCCGCCTTTTATTTCAAAGCCCATCAATGCCCCGTTACCTTTTGTAAGATATTTTTCGGCTCTTTCTTTTGAATATCCCTCCATCTTTGAAGGGTATCCAACTCTCTCAACAGACTCATGATTTGCTAAATATTCAGCAACCTTTTCAGCGTTAGAGGAGTGTTCTCTCATTCTTAAAGCAAGAGTTTCCAAGCCTTGAATAAACATAAATGCATTAAATGGGCTCATAGCAGCACCCATGTCTCTTAATATAGTTGTTCTTGCCTTTAATATATATGCTATTGGTCCAAGTGGTTTAACAGCCTCTGTCCATACGGCTCCTGCATATGACGGATCTGGATTGTTTAAAGCTGGCTGTCTTTCTGGAAAAGCTTCCCAGTCAAAATTACCACTATCCACAATAATGCCACCAATTGAAGTACCATGACCTCCTATGAACTTAGTTGTTGAATGAATAACAACAGCCGCTCCATGGTCAAAAGGCTTACATATTACTGGAGCTGCAGTGTTATCAACAATTAATGGTATTCCTAAAGGTCTCCCAATTTCAGCAACCTCAGAAATTGGAAATACTTCAAAACTGGGGTTAGGTAAAACTTCACCATAATATGCCCTAGTCTTATCGTCAGTCGCATCAGCAAAATTTTGTGGATCAGCTGGATCAACAAACCTTACTTCGATACCCATATCTGAAAAGACATTCTTAAATTGGTTATATGTTCCTCCGTATAAATGAGATGAAGCTACTATATTGTCCCCATTTTTTGCAATATTTTGGATGGCGTAAGCTGAAGCAGCTTGACCTGAAGCAACAGCTAAGGCCCCAACTCCTCCCTCAAGGGCCGCTATTCTGTCCTCAAGAACTGCACATGTCGGATTCATGATTCTTGAATAAATATTTCCTAGTTCAGACAAGGCAAATAAATTTGCAGCATGATCAGTATTGTCGAATTGATAGCTGGTTGTTTGATGGATTGGAACTGCTACTGAATTAGTATTCTCATCCTTTCTCCAACCTGCATGAAGTCCTATTGTTTCTGGATTTGTGTATGTTTTACTCATAATGTTTCCCTATAAATAATAAATTAAACATCAACTGAGAGAAGATAAAAAATATTTAAAATCTCTTTAGCCTATTTTTGAGCGCCGGCAAGCTGATATCAAAAAAGCGCTTAAAGATAATTATATTTTATAAATATTGATAACAACAGATATATTATTAATAACTGGTAAGTTTATTGAAAACCACTATAATTATTTTTAATATAGGGCGAAAATATTATGGCAAAAAAATACAATAATTTTAGAGTTGGCGGCTCTCCTCATAATGTGAATGAGGATTATGCAGTATGGACAAATGATTTGCTTGAGAGAGTTATAGCAAGTAAAACTGTTATTCAGCCAGGAAAATCAACTCAAGGACACAAGCTAATTGACTCTGATGTCGTGTATATAATTACTAACGGAAGAGGTTCGATGGAAATTGTAGAATATGTTAATTCTGTTGAAGGTCATGGATCTGATCCTTCATACGGCGTTGAACATAAGGATTCATACGACTTAACTGCTGGAGATGTTGTTTTAGTTCAATCAGGTGACTACTGTAAAGTCATAAATCTATCCGAGCACGATCAGCTTGCTTATTTAAGAGTCTTTGACAGAGGTGGTTGGAGAAAATAACTTCTAGTAAAGTTTTATCTTTGCCACCATTGGAAAATGGTCTGTGACACCTAACTTCGTTTCTGGATTAAACCAATGAGGTTTGCCTGTATTCTTGTATGAGTTTAGCTCATTAATAAATACCTCTATTGAATCTTTATCAAACTGAATTCCTCTATCTCTTGAAGCCATAATAGTATCTAAAAAATCCCATGATTTTCCTCTGTTGTAGTAGTAAGTTCCTAAACAAGCCTCACACCCTTCCCTATGCGCAACATACCAAAAATCTTCTTGGCCTTTAAATACTTCGAATTTTTTATCATCTTTGTTTGTGAGATTAAAATCTCCTAGAGCTACAGCTGGCTTTGAATGGCTTGATACTAATTCTTTGAGCTTATTAAATGATTGAATTCTCATTTGTACAGGATGATAGTTTGATGGGAAATGTGAATTATAGAATTTTAATAACTTATTATTAATTGATATATCAACTTCTAATATTGGCCTAGTATCTATAGTTTCGTATTCAGCAGAGAATTCTACATAATGAAGTTTTGGATTTGAAATCTTATATTTGCTAATAAAAGCAGTATCAATGCCACGATTATCTGAGCCTTCGAGTAAAATAAAATCTATATAGCCATATGGTTCTAAAAGATCAAAAAGTTGATTAAGAATGTTGGCATTCTCAACCTCTTGAAGCCCGATGATATCTGCTCCATCGTTATCATATGCAACAATAACCTCTAAAAGGTTGTTTAATTTTGCAACTTTTGCTTCATTGTTCCAATCTTGAAACAAGCACTCATTTTTCCATCTATTTACCCTGATTTTATTGCATGAACTTTTATGCTCATCGGACTGTTTCATCTCTATGGGCAAATAGGCTTTATCATCTTTGCCGGGATCATCAATAGTATCAAAAAGGTTTTGAGCATTGATTGTCATAACACTAATACTTTCAGCATTCAGAAAGGATAAAGAAAAAAGAAGTGCAGAGCTTAAAAAGTATTTATGCATTTAGAGATCTCTTATTTTTAATTTAAGTTCAAAAGGCAAATCTTCACTTAATTTGTTTAAAGACCTGTACTCAAGCAAATGATTGAGCTTTGTGTCACTAAACTCAGTAACCTTTCTAGCATTAAGATCTATATGTGCTAATACTGTTTCAAAAATTGCTGATAATTCACTCTTATCATTTTGAAGAATGCCAACAAAATGAAGAAGTTTTTTATTAACATTTGCAAGATAAAATGACGGATAAACTTTGTCATCCAACTTAAATTCTTTTAAATACCTTATGCTATCTTCAAGCGTGAAAGTAGAGAAACCGCTTGCAAGATATGCGTCATCAAAACCAAGATCTCTATAATACATAGCAGTATAGACACTATCAAATAGCTGATAGTAATAATTTACATTCATATGGCCGTTATGATCACACATGTCTTTTGAAACAATTTTTATTTCAGATTTATATGGAAGAGCTTTCATTGATTAAGTACGGGGTATAAAAAAAGCCCAGTAAACTGGGCTTTTTTGATTATTGTGATGTATTAGAATTTTGCACCAAATTCAATACCGTATGTACGTGGGTCAGTGAATGAACCTAATAATGAACCACCACCAACATTACTGTTTTCACGAAGTGCGTTGATGTGCTGCTGATCTCTAATATTTTTGATATACATACCAGCATACCAGTCATCGCTATTAGGAACATATCTTACTAACAAGTCCATTGAGTCACGGGCACCTAATTTTAATCTTTCCATATTAAAGATACTTAAATCAGCCTCTCCAGTGTATCTATATGAAAGTCTAGCTGATGTAATACCTTGAGCTCCATTAAAGTCCTGGGTGATAGATATACCATATGACTTATCGGCAGAACCAGGAAGGTTATTGCCTTTAATGCTCTGCTCTATACCTACCCCGCCAACACAACTAGAAGGATCCGCTACGATAGCAGTATATAGCTGTGGATTCGAGCAGTTATAGCCTGCAGACTTGTACCAAGTAAGACCATTAACATCTGTACCTGTTGTAATTAATCCAGCAAGCCCAGGAATATTTCCAGATTGAGCTTCAGGTATAAACGCGCCTGTTGGATTGTTATAATCAATAAGCATAGTGTCAGATTTAACCTCATGATCAAGGAACAACCAGTTCATTTCTAACTTGGTAGTTTCTGATAGAAATACCATCATATTTCCTTCAAAACCTGTGAATTCTGCATCAATATTTCTATTTTCAGTACCTGTGTCAACAACGGCTGCAACAAGGAAGCCATCATTTTGAGCGTTGAATACGTTCATGTTAAGAAGCATTGCTCCATCCATAAGGATGCTTTTAATACCTAAATCTAAAACACCAGCCTCTTCAGGATCATAAGTTGTTGGATTCGCCCCAGCATTAACACCACCTGCTTTAACAGAAGTTGTGTAACTTCCGTATACCATAACTTCATCACTAAGATTATGTTGAAGTGCTAGCTTGTATGAAAATTGATCGTCTTCTTTTGTTTCAGTTGATACAAATGGAAGGGTGTCTCTATTTTCTACAAGCCATCCAGCATTTGCTTGCCAACCAGGAGCTCCAGTCTCATTGTATGTAGTCGCAAGAACTTCATCTTCTTGATATCTAGCACCAATAGTTAACATGGTGTCATCTGAAAGATCAAAATACATTTCACCGTATAAAGCTGTAGAAGTATCATCAACATTTTGATCGTTAATAATACCCGCTATATCCCAAGGTATAACGTATTCAGGTAAACCGTTAATAGCAGCAGTTGCTCCTAAGTATGCCTGCAACCCAGCAGGATCACATGAACCTCCACCCAAACACGATAAAGCATTTGGAACTTGAGGCAGCCAACCGAGCAAAACAGTTTGATAGAAACCTAGTCCTGCTTTTCCTGACCAATCATTTCCAGTTAAGCCTTGGATGACGCCACTATAAGTATGGTTAGCAAAGCTTGCTGCAAACTGAGTACCTGCTGATTGAACCATATAATTATTGTCATTTCTATTCTCTATCTTATATAGCCCAGCAGTATAATTAAAAGGTCCATCAAAATCAGTAACTATGTTTACCTCCATTTGTGTACCATGCATGTTGACATCAGAAAAATCGTATAGTCTTTCGCTGTCAACAGTCTCACAAAATTGTCTTTCTCCACCAAAACATAAATATCCTGAAATAGGCGGCAAGTCTAATGCTGCACCAGCACCCAAGAATGGTACAGTGGAATAACTCTGGTCTTGGTCACCGCTTTGATGAAAGTCTCTTGTTTCATAGGATAGCTTAGCAGTTAAAAGTATATCATCGGTTAGGTCATGATTAATTTTTAAATTTGCAACAGTCTGCTTTTGAAAGTGAGTTGGCTCCCTATTTAAAGCTATACTAGTAAAATCGTCAGAACCAGTCTGCCCCCCGAAACCGTTTTGTACTGCATCTGGATAAAGATGCGTAATCATGCCCAGCGCACCAGCAAAACCACCCCTTAAATCGTTAGCAACATTCATGCCGCCTCTTTCATAAGGGTTACAGCCATAAAAAGAATGCTGATCACAAA
>CBFHIO010000046.1:0-7523 GCA_965656035.1 Gammaproteobacteria bacterium
ATTTGCAAGTGTCTCTACGGCCAAGTCCTGTCCAAAAATAACCCTTTTAAGATTTTCTTCTAAGTTTTTAAGATCTTTCTTATCTGAAACAGTAATACTTTGCTCCGGTATCTTGGTAATTTTAGATATAGTTTTCTCAATATCAGTTTGATTTACGGTTATATTTTTATTATTTTTTCTTGCTACATTAAGCATAGCTCCAGTTTCATCGATAACATCTATGGCTTTGTCAGGTAAAAATCTATCATTAATGTATTTTGAAGACAGATCAACAGAAGCCTTAACAGCTTCACTTGAATATGAAACATTATGATAATCTTCATATATGTTTTTAATACCATTTATTATCTCAATACATTCATCGAAAGAGGGTTCAACTACGTCAATTTTTTGAAATCTTCTAGATAGCGCCTGATTTTGGTCAAAAATACCCCTGTATTCCTGGAATGTTGTAGAGCCAATGCATCTTAAGGCACCCTTTCCAAGCGCTGGTTTAAGAATATTTGATACATCTAATGAACCACCAGATGCAGAACCTGCTCCTATAATTGTATGTATTTCATCTATGAATAATATTGCTTTATCTTTTGTTTCTAGAAATTTTAAAACTTCTTTGAGTCTTTTTTCAAAATCACCTCTATATTTTGTTCCAGCAATCAAAGCAGCAATATCCAAAGAATAAATGACTGAACCACTTAAGATATTTGGGACTTTTTTATTACAAATTAGATAAGCCAATCCCTCAGCTATTGCAGTTTTTCCAACACCAGATTCTCCCACAAGCAATGGGTTATTTTTTGTTCTTCTTGATAAAATTTGAATTAATCGATCAACTTCCTTAGTTCTTCCGATCAAATTATCAATCTTATCTGCGTTAACTAAGTTATTTAAATTAATTAAATACTCATTTTCTTCTGTTTTTGATTTGTCATGATCGGCACTTTCTTGATCTGTGCTGATACTTTCACCTGTTTTTTTATCAGAAGTACCATGAGAGATATATGTGACAACATCTAGTCTATTAATATTATTCTTATTTAAGATGTAAACTGATCTTGATTCTTTTTCAGAAAATATAGCAACTAATATATTAATAGGTTTAACTACACCTTTACCTGAAGATTGAATATGAAAAACAGCTCTTTGCAGAACTCTTTGAAAGCCAAGCGTTGGTTGAACAGCTTTTTGGTTATCTGTCCTCATGATACTAGTTTTTTTTAAATGCTCATTAAGCTCGTCTTTTAAGCCCTCAAGGCTAACATTTTGGGCCTCAATAAAATCTTTTACATCGTAATCATTAAGTATCATCAAAAAAAGATGTTCAACAGTTAGATACTGTATATTAATTTCTTGCGCCTTATCAAAAAGGTTGGCTATTGAAACTTCTAAATCTTTGCTAAACATATTTAATCTGTTAATGGTTCTATTTCACTTAATAAAGGATGGTTGTGATGTTTTGCCATATTATTAACTTCATATGACATCATTTCAGCAATCTCTTTAGAAAATATACCACAAACACCCTTTCCTTTTGTATGAACTGCCATCATTATTTGAGTAGATTTTTCATGAGTGTGATTGAAAACAGTTTGGAGCACGTAAACAACGAACTCCATTGGAGTGTAATCATCATTAATTAAGACGACTTGATATAAAGGCGGTTCTTTGAGTTCTGGATCTTTTTCTAGTACTGATGACCCTATGTCATTTGATGAATCGATGCTATCTTTAGATAAGCTTATCATTACATCCTTTTAACCATCTCTTCACCGAATCCTGAACACGATACAAGATCAGCACCATCCATCATTCGTTCAAAATCATAAGTTACTTTTTTAGCAAGAATTGTTTTTTCCATTGAGCTTATAATTAAATCAGCAGCTTCTGTCCAGCCCATATGTCTTAACATCATTTCTGCAGATAATATTAAGCTCCCAGGATTAACTTTATCTTGACCAGCATATTTTGGAGCGGTACCGTGAGTAGCTTCAAATACAGCATATTCATCAGATAAATTAGCACCTGGAGCAATACCGATACCACCAACACAAGCAGCTAAAGCATCTGATATATAATCACCATTTAAATTCATGGTTGCAATAACATCATAATCTTTTGGTCTTAGTAATATTTGCTGTAAAAAAGCATCACAAATTACGTCTTGTATAACTATATTCTTGCCATTTTTTGGATTTTTAATTACCTGCCAAGGACCTCCATCTAAGTCTTCACCGTTATAAGCATTCTTGGCTAGATCATAACCCCAATCTCTGAATGCACCTTCTGTATATTTCATAATATTACCCTTGTGAACAAGAGTCACAGAATTTCTGTCGTTATCAATTGCATAATCTATTGCTTTTTTTACAAGTCTTTCGGTGCCTTCTTTTGATATGGGTTTGACGCCTATTCCTACGGTGTCTGGAAATCTAATTTGAACAATACCAAAATCATCTTCAAGAGTTTTAACGATTTTTTGAGATTCCTCTGATCCAGCCTTAAATTCAATTCCAGCATAAATATCTTCAGAATTCTCCCTAAAAATAACCATGTCAGTATCTTGCGGTCTTTTTACCGGTGATGGCACTCCTTCAAAATACCTGATTGGTCTAAGGCATACATATAAATCTAATATCTGTCTTAGCGAAACATTTAGTGATCTAATGCCTCCTCCAACAGGGGTTGTTAAGGGCCCTTTTATACTGACCACATATTCTTTTAGAGCATCAATTGTTTCGTCTGGTAACCAGGTATCTTTTTCGTATACTTTAGTAGATTTCTCACCACAATAAACTTCCATCCATTCGATTTTTCTTTTTCCGCCATATGCAAGTTTCACAGCATTATCAACTACATTTAACATTGCAGGAGTTATGTCTACGCCAATGCCATCACCTTCGATATAAGGAATAATTGGATTATCTGGAACATTTAACACACCATCAATATAAGAAATTTTTTCTCCTGAAGTTGGCTCTTTAATTTTCTTGAATTTCATTTATTTATTTATCCCTATAGTAAGATTTATTAGCTTAAAAATGGCCATTATTATACTATCAATTAATGCAATATAATATGCATAAAAATAAAGAATATGGCTAAAAAAACAGTTGTTGTAGGACTCTCAGGAGGTGTTGATTCATCTGTCACCGCTTATTTATTAAAAGCAGCAGGATATAACGTTAAAGCACTGTTTATGAAAAACTGGCAATCAGAACCTGGTGAGATTTGTTCCTCAGAGATAGATTTCAAGGATGCTTCTGAAGTATGTGATAAATTAGACATACCTTTACATAAAGCAAATTTTTCAGATGAGTATTGGGATAGAGTTTTTGCCAACTTTTTAAGTGAACATGAAAAAGGAAGAACACCTAATCCAGATGTTTTATGCAACAGAGAAATAAAATTTAAATCATTTTTAGATTATGCATTTGAAATAGGAGCTGATTATATTGCTACAGGTCATTATGCAAAGATTTTAAAGAAAGATGATAGGTATTATCTTGCTAGAGCAAGAGATGCGAACAAAGATCAAACCTATTTTTTACATGAAGTTTCAGAAAAAGAATTTTCAAAATGTCTATTTCCTCTAGAAAATTTAACTAAATCAGAGGTAAGAAATATTGCTTTAAAAAACAATTTAGTTACAGCTAATAAAAAAGATTCTGTAGGTATATGTTTTGTTGGCGAGAAAAACCTTAAAGATTTTTTAAATAGATTTATAGAGTTTAAAAAAGGAAATATATTGGATGAAAGAAATAACGTAATTGGTCAGCACCAAGGTGCAATTTTATACACCCAAGGCCAAAGACAGGGTCTAAAGATAGGCGGTGTCAAAGGTAAAGAGGAGCTGCCGTGGTATGTCTATAAAAAAGATATTCAAAATAATGAAATATATGTGTGCCAAGGTGTTAATAATGAATTGCTTATGAATTACGGCCTTTATGTTGAAGATATAAACTTTATAAATAAAATAAATTATCAATATCCCATCAATTGCCTGGTTCAGGTAAGACACCAACATACTCCTGTGAAATGTATTATTGAAAAATTATCTGATGAAATTAAAGTTACATTTTCTGAACCAATTAGAGCGATTGCCCTCGGTCAATCAGCAGTTTTTTATGATAATGATGTATGTCTCGGTGGTGGAGTTATTTGTAAGACTTTTTAATATATAATTCTTACTTTCAAGTATAAGATTAAAATATGAAATTTGATCACAATAATATTTCACCATTAGATAGCAGGTACGCGAATAAAATCACTAATTTTAGAGAAAATTTCAGTGAATCTGCATTGATAAAAATTAGATTTGAGATTGAGATAGAGTGGATATTATATTTATGCAACAGACTTCCAAAAACATTCAAGCCTCTATCAAAAAATTCAATAGAAAAAATAATTAATTTTAAAAATCAATTTGATAATAAATCAGTATTAAAAATAAAAAAAATTGAATCTACAACAAACCATGATGTTAAGGCTATCGAATATTTTATTAGAGATTATTTTAAAAAAGATAAAATCCTATCTTCCTATATCCATTTAATACATTTTGGCCTAACAAGCGAGGATATAAATTCTCTAAGTTATGCTGTAATGATAAAAAATGGAATATCCCTATATGTAAATGAGATAGCACTTCTAAATAATGTTCTTAAATCTTATTCAAAAAAATGGGCTAACGTTGCCTTTCTAGCAAGAACTCATGGTCAGCCAGCCTCACCCTCAACTATCGGTAAAGAATTTAAAGTTTTTTCAGCCAGGCTTGATAGAGAAATATCAATATTAAAAGCAATTATGCCCCAAGCAAAATTCAGTGGGGCTACGGGAAATTACCACACTTTTACTTTGGTTGATAAAAAAATTAAATGGTCTGAAATTAATAAAAAATTTATAAAGAAATTTTCAGTAACTCAAAACCCATACACTACACAAATAGAGCCACATGACTGGATTGCAGAAACATGTCATTCACTTATTAGAATTAATAATATTTTAATTGATCTTTGTCAGGACTCTTGGATTTACATATCAAATGAGATATTTGCGCTAAAGCTACTTAAAACCGAAGTCGGCTCCTCAACCATGCCTCATAAAGTAAATCCAATTGATTTTGAAAATGCAGAAGGTAATTTTGGAATCTCATCCGCTCTTCTTGATTTTTTTGCAAATAAATTAACCAAATCAAGGCATCAAAGAGATCTTTCAGATTCAACCGTTCTTAGAAATATAGGCTTAGGGTTCGGTTATTCAGCTCTAGCAATCAAGTCTACAAATAATGGTTTAAATAAAATAACGCCAAATAAACCGTTAATTGATAAAGAACTTAATGATAACTGGGAAGTCTTAACTGAAGCAGTTCAGACATTAATGAGATACGAAGGTATTCCAGATGCATATGAGCAATTAAAAAATCTTTCAAGAGGATCTAAATTGAACCAAGAATCTTATATTAATTTTATAAATTCTTTAACAATTAGCACTGAATCAAAAAATAAACTTCTTAATCTTAGACCCAGTCTTTATACAGGCACGGCTGAAGAAATAGCTAAATCAATATATTAATAATAATTGTAGTATAGCTACAATAAAAAATGTCTTTAAAGCCTATTAATACAGTCTTTTTTAAATTAGATTGACATAATATCCTTATTATAATTAACTACACTACATAATTTTTGTTATTAATAGGGAAACTAATGTCAAAACACGAAACAATTAAAAACAAGGTATCAGGTATAGATGCTATGTCATCCGCTAATTGGAATTCAATTAATCCAGAATACGTCACACGAATGCGGATGCAAAATCGTTTTAAGACGGGTTTAGATATTGCTAAATATACAGCCTCTATTATGCGTAAAGATATGGAAGAATATGATGCTGACACATCAAAATACACACAATCACTTGGTTGTTGGCATGGTTTCATAGGTCAACAAAAGCTTATATCAATTAAAAAACATTTTAAGACCACTAACAAAAAATATCTTTATTTATCAGGTTGGATGATAGCAGCTCTTAGATCAGAATTCGGACCCCTACCAGACCAATCCATGCATGAAAAAACTTCAGTTGCTAGTTTAATTGAAGAACTATATACATTTCTTAGACAAGCTGATGCGCGTGAACTTAGTGATCTGTATAGAAAATTAGACAATGCATCCGATTTAGATAAGGCTGATATACAAGATCAAATTGATAATTTTGAAACTCATGTAGTGCCAATTATTGCAGACATTGATGCTGGTTTTGGTAATGAAGAGGCTACATATTTAATGGCCAAACAAATGATTGAAGCAGGTGCTTGTGCTATTCAAATAGAAAATCAGGTATCTGATGAAAAACAGTGTGGACACCAAGATGGTAAAGTGACTGTTCCACATGCTGATTTTTTAGCTAAAATTAATGCAGTTAGATATGCGTTTCTTGAGCTTGGTGTTGATGAAGGTGTGATCGTTGCTAGGACTGATTCACTAGGTGCAGGCTTGACTAAACAGATTGCCATTACTAATGAAAAAGGTGATCTAGGAGATCAATATAATTCATTTTTAGATGTTGAGGAAGTTGATTCAGTCAGTATGAAGCATGGTGATGTAATGATAAATCAAGACGGTAAGTTAGTTAGGCCTAAGAGATTGCCTAGTAATTTATATCAATTTAAAAAAGGTACTGGTGAAGCAAGGTGTATTCTAGATTCAATTACAAGCCTTCAAAATGGCGCAGATCTAATCTGGATAGAAACCGAAAAACCTCATATAGGCCAAATTAGTGCAATGATGAATGAAATTAAAAAAGTTATACCAAACGCTAAATTAGTTTATAACAACAGCCCATCCTTTAATTGGACACTCAATTTTAGACAACAGGTATTTGATGCTATGGAGTCTGAAGGAAAAGATGTTTCATTATATGATCGAGCTGACCTTATGAATGTTTCATATGATGAAAGTGAATTAGCAATTGAAGCTGATAATAAGATTCGAACTTTTCAGGCTGATGCTGCCAGAGAAGCTGGAATTTTCCATCATTTAATAACCCTACCAACTTATCATACAGCAGCACTATCCACTGATAATTTAGCTAAAGAGTACTTTGGTGACCAAGGAATGCTAGGTTATGTAGCAGGCGTTCAAAGAAAAGAAATTAGAGAAGGTATTGCATGTGTGAAACATCAAAACATGTCTGGTTCAGATATGGGTGATGATCATAAGGAATATTTTGCAGGTGAAGCTGCACTAAAAGCAGCAGGTAAAGAAAATACTATGAATCAGTTCTAGTACAAGAATTCATTTCTGTTTTACCACATATATTGCATGTACCATCTTTTGATGTCATAACACCACCACAAGACCCCTCTATAGGTTTATTCCTTAGTATCAAACCTATGGCAAGTGCTGCAAAAGCAATAGTAATAACTATAAATGTTGCTATAAACGTATTCATAATCCTAAATTATACCATTCATCAGAAAACATTAATTTAAATTCATTGTCTAGCTCAACCACTAACATTAA
>CBFHIO010000047.1:0-7430 GCA_965656035.1 Gammaproteobacteria bacterium
TAATACGATTATTTTTTTCATAAATACATCCTAAACAATGTATTTTAATTTAACAAATTGTTATCGAATAAATTTAACTGCCTGCAAAGGGTGTTCCAAAAACTCCGACAGCTAATTCTGACCAAGCCAACAAAAATAAAAGTACTAAAATAAATACTATTAAAAATTTAAACTTAGAAGAGCTTAAATTGCAAAGTGCAAGATTTATTACCAAACTAAAAAAAAGTATGAGTAGCGCCATAACCATAAAATCAAACACACTCCAATCTAATTCAAAAAAAATTACACCTATTAAAGGAATTAAGAGAATTAGAAGCGGATAAAAAATTTTAATCAATTTACTTCTGTTCATAGCCACATTCGAACTTTATGTTTATATTTTATGAAATCCTCTCCAAACAATCTTTCCATAACTTCTTCTTCCGGCCTGATTTGAAATTTAGTTATATAAATCATAAAAAGAAACACAAACAGGATGCCTCCGACCAGATTAAACATTAACGCCAAGCCAAATAAAATTATAACCATGCCTAAATACATTGGGTTTCTTGAGTATTTAAAAATTCCAGAAGTGACTAAAGAAGAGGCATTTTCAATTTTTATCGGATTGACGGTCGTATTTTGTTTTTTGAATAAACGTACAGCTAATATAAGAACATTTAGACCTGCAAAATATAAGATATAACTCAGTATACTCAAAAATTCTAAATTAAATTCAGGGAAGTATTCTTGTGAAAAATATATACATAATCCAAAGAAAAAGGTAACAATTGGAGGAGGTATTTTATTTTTCATAACTTAATCCCAAAGATTGTCTTTTATTTTAACAAATTATTATGGCAACATAATGCTTTAAAAAAATAGTTCTCTTTTTCTCATTTTTTCTTATTTATGGATGTAGCAGTTACTCTTATAAGAAAAAATCGTAGATATTAAATAAGAATATCACTCCTTTTATGGATATTAATATATAGTTAACTATAAATAAGTTTATAGGGGGTTAGTTATGGAAAAAGTCCTAGTTACCGGTGCTACTGGATATATTGGTTTGCACTGTATACATCAGCTACTTAATCAAGGTTATGCAGTAAATGGTTCGGTAAGATCTCCTGAAAGAAAAGATGAAATTGTTAATGCTCTTCAAGGCCATAATACTTCTACGGAACATCTCAATCTTTTCACTTTAAATCTAACTGAAGACAGTGGTTGGGATGAGGCTATGGAAGGTTGTGACTTTTTACTTCATGTTGCATCTCCTATATCTTTAGAAAGAACAGACGAAGATTATTTTGTGCAACCTGCAATTGATGGAGTAAAAAGAGCACTCTCATTTGCAAAAAAATATAATATCAAAAAAGTTGTTCTCACCTCATCAGTGGCAGCTATTTTTGATTCTTTAGAAAAAAAAGATGTGTATGATGAATCAGACTGGTCAGATACTGATAACCCTCATATAAGCGCTTACTCTAAAAGTAAAACTTTAGCAGAAAGAGCAGCCTGGGAATTTTGGAAGACTGAGGGTCATCCATTTGATCTTGCAGTAATAAACCCTGCTTTGGTTGTGGGGGCATCAATTTCAGGTGATATAGGCGAATCCAATAAAGCTGTTCAAATGGTCGCAAGTGGAAAAATGCCAGTTGCTGTCCCTTTAATGTTTGGATATGTTGATGTAAGGGACGTTGCGGCAGCGCACATCCTTGCAATGCAAAATCCAGCATCAAACGGTGAGAGGTTTGCTTTAGTTGAAAAAGACTTGTGGTATAAAGATGTTGCTAAAATATTAAAAGAAAATGGATTTGATAAAGCTCCAACCATAGGTATTCCAGTATGGCTTGCAAAAATTCTTGCTAATTTTAACAAAGAATTAAAATTAACTTTGCCATACCTTGGAAGAAAAAGAAGTATTAAAAATACAAAGGCTAGAGACAAGCTTGGATGGAATCCAAGGCCCGCAGAGGAATCTATTTTAGATATAGCCAATCAGATGAAGGATTTAGGGATGCTTAAATAATTCCTGGAATAATAGCTTTTCTATTTTTAGGATAATCCTTAAACTTTTCTTTATACCATCTGTGGTGAGCAAGTGCTCTTGGGAATAAATTAGCTATAGTCCATAGTGCAAATACCAAGCCAGAGATACTCCACGTAAGAATTGCCCATCCAATCCATTCTACAATTTCACCAAAATAATTTGGAGCTGAAAGATATTTATGCATAAATTTATTGGGTAAATGATATCCAGGACCTTTTTCTCTTCTCAAAGAGACAATTAAGTAATCGGACCTAATATTGATATACATTCCAACCAAAAAGAGTAGAAGACCAAAATAAAATACCGAGCCTTGTATCCAATTTTGGGCATATTCAGCAAGATAAAATATTCCAATAGCTTGAATATTCACATTTACAATATTAAAGAAAAATGCTGAAGCTGCTATGCTTATTGGCATTTTTGGGTTGGTCATATCTATTACAAATGGATAAATGAATGAACGATGTATGTAGTGAAGTAACCACAATGCAAGAAAAATTGTGTGAACAAGCAATAATTGATCACTCATAATGTAGGCATAAACAATCATCAATATTACACATGGAGATTCCATCACAACCCAGCCGGCACGAGCTGAAATATTTTTACCCCAACCGTTTCTTATGTGACGACCGTAGGGTGCATTAACATAAAAAAGATAGATAAAAGTAATTACGGCTATTAAAACCCACAGTATGAGGAAACCTATAAAATAATTCATATGCATTTGTATAAACATAATATGTAAATTTTTAAACATATAAAAGTTTACAGCTCATAAATGAAATCATAAACTCTAGATGGGAGAAAAAATAATGGAAACAAAAACTTACGATTTTATTATATTGGGTGCTGGGTCAGCCGGGTGCGTCTTAGCCAACAGGCTTAGTTCAAATCCTAATTTTAATGTATGTTTAATTGAAGCTGGATCAAAGGATAACGATGTAAGGCTTCGTGTTCCTCTTGGGTTTGCTTTTTTGGGTGATAAAAGTGGGTTTAGTTGGAATTATGATACCGTTCCTCAAAAAGAATTTGAGAAAGTCTCAGTCACTGAGCCCGCATCTTCGGTTGTGGATTCAGCTGGTGGCGTTCATGAGGTTGAGACTGAGATAATGGAGCATCGAAAAGGGTTTCAACCTAGAGGAAAAACCCTGGGTGGCTCAAGCTCTATTAATGCTATGTTGTACGTCCGAGGCCATGCTTGGGACTATGACCATTGGGCTGAATTAGGAAATGAAGGATGGTCATATGAAGAGGTGTTACCTTATTTTAAAAAGTGTGAACACAACGAAGTTTTTAACGATGATTATCATGGCCAAAATGGACCATTAAATGTTTCAAAAATAAGACACAAAAATAAAGCTGTAGATGATTTTGTTACAACAGGCGCTTCAGTCTTTGGGTATAACGAAGACTTTAACGGTGAAAACCAAGAAGGAATTGGTTATTACCAAACAACTCAAAAAAATGGCCAAAGGTGCAGCGCTGCTAAGGCATACCTTGTACCAGCAATGCAAAGAAGTAATTTAACTGTTTTAACTGATACAAATGTTGCAAAGATTAATATCGCTGACGGTAGTGCCACAGGCGTTCAATGCATAGACCATAATGGTAATGAATATACAATTAAGGCATCCAAAGAAGTTATATTATCTTCTGGTGCATTTGGTTCTCCTCAAGTATTGCTAAGGTCCGGGATAGGACCTGCTGAAGAAATAACTAAACACGGTATTGAGCATAAGGTTGAACTACCTGGAGTTGGAAAAAATCTTCAAGATCATATAGATTTTATAACTGTTCACAAGTATAAATCGATTAACCTTTTAGGTTTCTCATTAGGAACTATATTTTTTAAATATCCTTTAGAAATTCTTAAATATATTCTTTCAAAAACAGGTATGTTTACCTCCACTGTAGCTGAGGCAGGCGGCTTTATAAGATCAAGAAATGATATTGATGTTCCTGATATTCAGCTTCATTTTGCACCTGGTATGATAGTTGATCATGGAAGACAAACTTTGTGGGGAACTGGTATAAGTTGCCACTCATGCCTACTGCGTCCAAAATCTCGAGGTGAAGTTACTCTTAAATCAGCAGATCCGTCAGATGATCCTTTAATAGACCCAAAATTTTTATCCCATCCTGATGATGTTGCTGACATGGTTGCTGGATATAAAAAAATGATGAAGATCATGAACAAAGAACCAATATCTAAATACACTAGTAAAAATGTTTTAAGGCCTATTGATTTAGATGATGATAAAGATATTGAGAAAGCTATCAGAGAATCAGCAGATACCGTCTATCATCCGGTAGGCACATGTAAGATGGGAAGTGATGATATGTCGGTTGTTGATAATAATTTAAAAGTACACAAAATAAATGGTTTAAGAGTGGTAGATGCATCGATTATGCCAACATTGGTCGGTGGTAATACTAATGCGCCTACTATAATGATTGGTGAAAAGGCATCAGATCTTATTCTCGGAGATTGGTCATAATGTTTATAAGATACCTATTAATTATAGTTTTTTCTCTTCCAAGTATTTCTTTGACAATAATAGATGTAAGAACAGAGGCTGAGTGGAAATCAGGTTATTTAGATGGAGCTATTCATATCGAATGGCAAGACATATTGCAATTATCATCAAAGATATCAAAAGATGAAGAGATATATTTGTATTGTAAAAGTGGAAATAGATCTGGTAAGGCAACTAAGATTCTTACAGATGCTGGCTATTTAAATGCTAAAAATGCTGGAAGTATCAAGCAGGCAGGCAAACTTTTAAATAAAGAAATAATAAACAATTAAAAACTTACTTATTTAATAGTGAGTTTTTATCTTTTTTCGTTGAGGAGCAACAATCTACTTTATGCAAATTCTTGCAAATTTATTTAACAAAAAAAAGAAAAGTCCGCCAAAGGTTTTGTCTTTCGATGGTGGTGGTGTTAGGGCTATCGCTGGAATTGTTTTTTTACAAAAACTCGAGGCATATACCGGAAAAAAAATTACAGACGTCTTTGATATGTTTGTGGGAACGAGCGCAGGAGCATTTAATGCATCGTGTCTTGCCTTTGATAATATGGACATTGCTGAACTCAAAAAATATTGGTCAAAAGATTATTTGGATAGAATTATGGATTCCTCTTTTTTTTGGGACCAGGCTTCTCTCATTCAGGCCAGACCCCGATATGAGACAAAAGGCAGACTAAAGCTCCTAAATGAAATATTTGGAAACAAGTCTTTGGGTGAATCCAGGAAGCCTGTTGTGACCCTTTGTTATGATATTGAAAAAAGAAAGCATATTATTCATTCAACTTATAACACTCCTGAAATAAGCTTTGTAGATGCCGTTTGTGCTTCAAGTGCTGCTCCAATGTATTTCCCAACCTACAAAATGAATGATGGTTCATGGATGATAGATGGTGGAGTTGTTACTAATAACCCAACTTTAATTGGGTTTAATCATGCTAAGAAATTTTTTGCAAATGACACCATTAAAGTTATGAGCATAGGAACAGGCATTAATAAAAAAACAATTCCTGGTGAGGCCTCATCAAAGTGGGGCGGTATAGGATGGTTAAGAAATGACATTATGGGGATGTTATTAGATTCTGAAATCCATAACGATATTGCCACAGATATATTGGGCGACAACTATCTAAGAATAAACTCACCCATGGGCAGAATAAATAGAATGCTTGATGATGATTCGGATGATAATTTAGAAAAAATTCATCTTATGGGGCTTGATTGGTGGTCTAAATACGGGGAAAGTGCAGTTAATTTCATAGAAGATTAACTTTTTTCAATATTAATCTATCTTTTGCTGATAGTTACTGTAAGATACTGTTTTCATTATTAGAATAGGAACTACATGAATATTTACGTTGGAAACATCTCTTGGGGCATGAGCGACCAGGATCTAGAAAACCTTTTTGCTGAGCATGGAACGGTAACATCTGCAAAAATAATTACCGATAAAATGACAAATCGTTCTAGAGGCTTCGGTTTTGTTGAAATGAGTGATGGGGGCGAGTCTGCTATTGCTGCATTGAACGAAACTGAGATTGATGGAAGAAAGCTTGTTGTAAATGAGTCTAGACCAAAAGATTCTAGATAACACATAGACCAAACCAATCATAAATTAAAACCTGTAAATTTTAATAGTTTTTATTAAAACAGAATTACAGGTTTTATTTACTATTTTGTAAATAATTTACATTATTTACCTGTCTTATATAATTCTTGACATTTAGTTTACATAAAGGTTAAATGCTGAAAGTTTCGTTTGTTTTTTATTACGGGGAATCACAATGTATAAATATTTATTAACCTTAATGGTTTTATTGCCACTATCAACATTTACTGTTGCTCAAGAGGCTGAAGAGGCTGAAAACTCAGAAGTTGAAGAGGTGGTAACGACTGGTATTAGATCTAGTTTAATTGATGCAATTTCTATTAAAAGAGAAAATGTTGGTGTTATGGAAGCTATCACTGCTGAAGACTTTGGTAAGTTCCCAGATGGAAACTTAGCTGAGTCTCTTGCAAGAGTATCGGGTGTCGGTATTGATAGAAGTAACCTTGAGGGTGAAGGTGTTGCAGTTAGAGGCTTTGGCCCTGAACTAAATCTTGTTACTCTTAATGGTCGTCAAATGCCTACAGTTCCTGCTCAATATCAAGGAGGAAGATCATTTAACTTTGGTGATATAGCATCTCCAGGAATTGCTGCAGTTGAGCTTTATAAGTCAACTAATAATATACTGCCTTCAGGTGGTATAGGTTCTACAATAAATATGGTTACAACAAAACCATTGGCAATTGATGGAACAAAATCTGCTGTAAGTGTTGGATACGTTCATGACACATCTAGCATAAAATCTGAAACACCTGAAATTTCTGTTTTATATGCAACTAATAGAGACTACTGGGGTTTCTCATTCTCTGGATCTTATCAAGATAGAAACAATAGAGAAGAAGGAACTAGAGAGTCAAATTGGTTTAACCCTTCAAGACTTGCTAGAGAAGAATACTATAATAGATTGGATATTAATGATGGGCAGACTCTAACTGACAATAACACAAGAGCTGATGGTATTACTTTTTACCAAGAGCCTACTGCATATCAAATTAAAGATAATGATAGATTAAGAAAGAATGCTCAATTAACTTTTCAGTTTGCATTTAATGACAATGTTACATCTACATTTGACTACACCTATAGCGGTGTTGAGTTTAGCTCGGTTGGTCAAATGTTTGGTACATGGCTTGGTGCATGGGATACTGCAGAGGGAACTATTAACTCAAACGGTGTCTTTACTGATGTGGTAGTAAAAAAAAGAGCTTACGATCATCAATTAATTTGGGGCGACACTACAAGTGCAAACAGATCAATTG
>CBFHIO010000048.1:0-7419 GCA_965656035.1 Gammaproteobacteria bacterium
ATATTTTTGAGGATATTCAGTATGAAAAACTATCTCAAATAACAGAGGTACTATTGCAAGAGTATACTGGTATTAGCAAAGAAGATATAAAAGGTCATTCAGATATTGCTCCTGGTCGTAAAACAGATCCAGGAATTATGTTTGATTGGGATAGGTATTTAAGCAATGTATAACTTAAGAAAAATGTTTGTAATGCTTTCGTTGGGTTTTGGTTCAGGCCTGCCCTATATTCTTCTTATCAGTACTACATCAGCTTGGCTAAGAGACGCAGGTATAGAATTAGGCCTTATAGGGTTTTTTGCATGGATAACATTTGCCTACACAATTAAGTTTTTATGGGCTCCGTTAGTAGATAGATTTTCAGTCCCATATTTTGCTAGATACGGTCATAGAAAGAGCTGGATAGCACTGATGCAAATGATAATAATTAGTGCTCTGTTATTGTTATCAAGCATTGATCCTGTTCAAAGTTTTGTATTTTTTTGTATAGTTGCTGGATTAATTGCTCTAGCAGGCTCTTTTCAAGACATTGCAATAGATGCCTTCAGAATAGAATATGCTCATATTAGTGATCAAGGTAACTTAGCGGCTGCTTATCAACTTGGTTATAGATTAGCAATAATAGCTGCAACTTCATTAGCATTAATTTTTGCTGATTCAAATGGTTGGTCGATGACATATAAGTTTCTGGCAGCGCTTATGTGCCTAGGTTTTCTTGGAGTTTTATTTTCTAGCGAAAATAAAAATACTGAATTAGGGAAATTAAACTTTTCTAATTCAATTTATGAGCCATTAAAAGACTTCTTTTCTCGCTTTAAATTTTTTATGGCGTCAATTCTACTTTTAATAATCGCCACTTATAGATTAACAGACATAGTCATGGGTCCAATGGCAACTCCATTTTATATAGATATGGGCTTTACCCTAACTGAGATAGGTGCCGTAGTTAAAGTTGTTGCATTAATAGCATCAATTATCGGTATTTTTGTTGGAGGTTTATTAATTCAAAAAATAAAAATTTTTAGATCGCTTTTGATAGGTGCTTTATTAGTTATGATAACAAATATGTTATTTGCGTACGTGGCAATAACTGAAAAAAATATTATTTCTCTTGCATCTATTGTTGCTATGGATAGCTTGGCTGCTGGTATTGTTGGAACAATTAATATTGCATTTTTAACAAGTTTGGTCTCAAAAAAATATACAGCTTTTCAATACGCCTTGCTAACAGGATTTATGACTTTACCTGGGTTTGTATTAAAAGGTTTATCAGGCGTATGGGTTGAAACTTTTCAAAGCTTATATGGTTTTGAGTTCGGTTGGATGAGTTTTTATATAGTCACTTCATCACTAACGATCCCATCAATTCTATTGTTATATTTCAATAGGGCTTTTATGCAGAAACATGAAAACACTTTATAGATTAATATTCTTTATAAGTTTACTAATTGTATTTTACTTAAGCATAGTACCGGCTGCTAAGCTGCCAAACATAGCAGCGCTAGATTTTCTAAGCGATAAACTTATACATGCCCTAATATTTTTATTTTTATCTTTTGTTGGTCTCAAATGCCATTTTAATATTTCTAAAATATTTTTATTAACCACGATATTTGGTTTTGGCCTTTCGATTGAGGTAATTCACTATTACCATCCTTATAGATTTTTTGAAATAGCTGACTTGATTGCAAATTTAATTGGAATTTTAGCTGCCGTAGCAATTTTCAATAAAAAAAATCATATAAGGTATTGATTTCTGTTATTTAGGCCCTAACTAGTGTTTAAGTTAAGAAACTAACATAATGTTCATTAATTATTTTAATAGGAGATAAAAATGAAATTAAGACCTTTGCATGACAAAGTTCTAGTTAAAAGAACTGAGGAAGAAGAAACTTCATCTGGAGGTATTATTCTTTCAGGATCTGCTAAAGAGAAACCTTCACAAGGCGAAGTAATATCGGTTGGACCTGGCAAGAAAACTGATTCAGGAGAAGTTGTTCCAGTCAATGTGAGTGCTGGTGATACAGTACTTTTTGGCCAGTATGCTGGTAACGAAGTAAAACTTGATGGCGAAGAATATCTGATCATGAGTGAGAGTGATATTTTCGGTGTTATCGAATAATTAAATATAAATATTAAGGGAGATTAATAATGTCAGCGAAAGACGTAAAATTTGGAGACAGTGCAAGAAGTCAGATGCTTAAAGGTGTAAATACTCTTGCGGATGCGGTCAAGGTAACATTGGGACCAAAAGGAAGAAATGTTGTATTAGACAAATCTTTTGGTGCGCCTACAGTTACTAAAGATGGTGTATCGGTTGCAAAAGAAATTGAGCTTGAAAATAAATTTGAAAATATGGGCGCTCAAATGATTAAACAGGTTGCATCACAAACTAACGATGAAGCGGGTGACGGTACTACTACAGCCACTGTACTAGCTCAATCAATTGTCAATGAGGGTAACAAGGCTGTTGCTGCTGGAATGAATCCAATGGATTTAAAAAGAGGAATTGATAAGGCAGTTGCAGCTGCTGTCGAGCATGTTAAGGGATTAAGTGTTCCTTGTGCTGACAGTAAAGCTATTGCTCAAGTTGGAACTATTTCAGCAAATGGTGATGATGCAGTTGGTGAAATCATAGCTGAAGCAATGGAAAAAGTTGGCAAAGAAGGTGTTATTACTGTTGAGGAAGGCAGTGGTATTGAAAATGAGCTTGATGTTGTTGAAGGTATGCAATTTGATAGAGGTTATTTATCACCTTACTTTGTAACAAATCAGGACAATATGACTGTTGAATTAGAGAGCCCTTTAATCCTTTTATTTGATAAGAAAATTTCAAATATCAGAGATTTATTACCTCTTTTAGAATCTGTAGCCAAGGCTGGAAAGTCACTTTTAATTATTGCAGAAGATATTGAGGGCGAGGCATTAGCAACATTGGTTGTTAATAATTTAAGAGGCATAGTTAAAGCAGCAGCTTGTAAAGCACCTGGATTTGGTGACAGAAGAAAAGCTATGTTAGAAGATATCGCTATCCTTACTGGAGGTACTGTTATTTCTGAGGAAGTAGGTCTTTCATTAGAAGGGACTACTATAGAGGACTTAGGAACTGCAAAAAGAGTTGTTCTCAACAAAGACAATGCAACAGTCATCGATGGCGCAGGTGATGAAAAAGATATTGCAGCAAGAGTTAATCAAATCAGAGCTCAGATCGAAGATACTTCATCTGACTATGATAAAGAAAAGCTACAAGAAAGAGTTGCAAAACTTGCTGGCGGTGTTGCGGTAATTAAAGTTGGTGCAGGATCAGAAGTAGAGATGAAAGAGAAAAAAGCTCGAGTAGAAGATGCATTGCATTCAACAAGGGCTGCGGTTGAAGAAGGTGTTGTACCTGGTGGTGGCACTGCTTTAATTAGATGCTTAGAGGCAGTTGAAAAAGTTAAAGGTGATAACGAAGACCAAAATGTTGGTGTTAATATTGCCAGAAAAGCTTTTGAAGCACCGCTAAGACAAATCGTTTCAAACGCTGGGGAAGAATCTTCAGTAATACTTGCTAACGTAAAAGATGGAAAAGGTTCGTACGGATTTAATGCATCTACCGGTGAATATGGTGACA
The DNA here is from genome assembly GCA_965656035.1 of Gammaproteobacteria bacterium. Lineage (GTDB taxonomy): Bacteria > Pseudomonadota > Gammaproteobacteria > Magnimaribacterales > D2472 > SCGC-AAA076-P13. The sequence goes on from CBFHIO010000048.1 coordinate 3,614, forward strand.
TGATCGATATGGGAATTCTCGACCCTGCTAAAGTGACCAGAACAGCTATTCAAGCCGCTGGTTCAGTTGCAGGAATGATGATTACAACCGAAGCAATGGTTACTGATGTTCCTAAAGACGATGCTCCTATGCCTCCAATGCCTGATATGGGCGGTATGGGCGGTATGGGCGGAATGATGTAATAATCTGATGTTCATTACAAAATGGGGCCTTTTGGCCCCATTTTTATTAGATTTAAACTAAAATTTATTTTAAGATAGTCTTAAGCATATTTATAAGGAGAGAAATGGATATTCTAACTGATCAAGCTTTTTTTAGATCACTTCACGTTTTATTTGGTATAGCCTGGATAGGGCTACTTTATTACTTTAATTTTGTTCAGGCCGAGTATGTAAAAATTGCCGATCCCGATGCAAAGGCTGATGTATTTAAGAAGCTTGCACCTAATGCCTTATGGTGGTTCAGATGGGCTGCTTTATTCACATTTTTAACTGGAGTTATTCTTCTTCATCAAATCTATGTGAGGATTGGAACTGAAATTATTCTGGGAGCGACTATGGGAACTATCATGATGCTAAATGTGTGGGGCATCATATGGAGAAATCAAAAGATTGTTTTAGGTATGAAAGAAGGTGATGCTGCTGCTGCCGGTGCTAAAGCGGGTCTTGCCTCAAGAACTAATACACTTTTTTCAGTACCAATGCTTATGTATATGGTTTATTCAGTTCATGGTGGTAACGTAGGAATGGGCATTAGCATGAATGCATTGGTCTTAGGACTTGGAATAATTCTTGCTATTGAGGCAAATGCAATCTGGGGAAAAATGATACCTGCAATTGCTTCAGTGAGATCAGTAATAATCTCATCATTCGTATTAGCCATAATTATGAAAATGATTACTGACCTTATCTAAATATTTATCAATTAAAAGGGCGAGCCTTAATCTCTCCCTTTTAATTAGCTCAATAACCTTTAAAATAACCATAACAAACTAAAAGGAAAGATACATGCCCAATAAACCAAGCAAAGAAGAAGCGTTAAATGCTGTCAGAACCCTTATATCATGGGCAGGTGACGACCCGGATAGAGAAGGTTTAATTGAAACACCTGATAGAGTAGTTAGATCTTACAAAGAGTTTTTTGCAGGTTATGAAGAAGATCCAGAAATAGTTTTAGGAAAAACTTTTGAAGAAGTTGAAGGTTACGATGAGGTAGTTATTGTAAGAAATATAAGAGTTGAATCTCATTGTGAGCATCATATGGTGCCTATAGTTGGGGTTGCTCATGTTGGATATATCCCTAACAAAAGAGTTGTTGGCATCAGCAAGCTTGCAAGAGTGGTTGATATTTATGGAAAGCGGCTTCAAACTCAAGAAACAATGACAGCTCTAATAGCTGATACTATTGATAGAGTTTTAGAACCAAAAGGCGTTGCAGTTGTTATAGATGCAAACCATGAATGTATGTCTACAAGAGGTATACACAAAACAGAGTCAAGCACTATTACAAGCAGAATGCTTGGTACTTTTAGAAATAATGTTGAAACTAGAGCTGAGTTCATGAATCTAATAAACTCTCCAAAACAATTTTAAGTTTCTTTTATCTGGTTTTATGCCCAGCATTAACCCAAATCAACCCATAATCCTCGCATCCGGATCTGAGAGCAGAAAAATTATGCTTCAGGATGCTGGCCTTAACTTTGAGGTTATCACTTCAAATGTAGACGAAGACTTGTTGAAAAATCAAATGAAAGCAGCGCCATTTGAAGAACAAGTTATTAAACTTGCTGCAGCAAAAGCTTTAGCAGTAAGTTCCAAAAATCTAGACCAAATAGTAATTGGTGGAGACCAAATGTGTGTTTTCAATAACAAGGTATTTGACAAACCTGGTTCAGTTGAAAAAGCAATTGCTAATTTAAAAATTCTTTCTGGAACAACCCACTACCAATATAGTGGAGTATGCATTTATAAAGCGGGCAAACCATTATGGAAGTATTCTGAGGTGGTTGAATTAAAAATGCATACCCTGAGTGAAGAGGAAATAATTAATTACGTTAATGCTGAAAACCCTGTTAATGCGGCAGGTGCATACAAGTTTGAATCTTTAGGTTGTAATTTGTTTTCATCTGTAAATGGTTCATCACATACAATTAGAGGAATGCCATTACTACCTTTATTAAAAAAATTAAGGGAAATGGGTGTTATAAATTTAGAACTGATTAATGATTAAATGAAAATCTTTAATACACTTTCTGGAACAAAAGAAGATTTTATTCCTTTAAACCCAGAGCATATTAAAATTTATGCATGCGGTCCAACAGTATATAACTATGCTCATATTGGAAATGCAAGAATGGCGGTTGTTTTTGATACGTTGGTTAGAGTACTAAAAGACAAGTATCCAAAAGTTACATATGTATCCAATATTACCGATATAGACGACAAAATTATTGATGCAGCAAATGAGCTTAAAGTACCTATAGAAGAAATAACCCAAAAATATACAAATATTTATAACGAAGATATGTCTATGCTTTTAGTAAAAGCTCCAGATATACAACCAAAAGCTACAGAATATATTCCAGAAATGATAACTCTCATTCAGGATTTGATTGAAAGAAACCATGCCTATGAAAAAGATGGGCATGTTTTATTTCATGTGCCTTCTTATGAAAACTATGGAAGTTTGTCAAAAAGAAATCGTGAAGAGCAAATAGCTGGAAGTAGAGTTGAAATTGCTCCATTTAAAAAAGATCCTGCTGATTTTGTTTTGTGGAAACCAAGCAACGAAACACAACCTGGATGGGATTCACCATGGGGATACGGAAGACCTGGCTGGCATACAGAATGCTCAGCAATGTCTGAAAAAACTCTTGGGTTACCTTTTGATATCCATGGTGGCGGGCGTGATTTAACATTTCCACATCATGAAAATGAGATTGCACAGAGCTGCTGTTCATCTGCTGACATCAAGAACCCAAAATCTTATGTAAATTATTGGATGCACAATGGTTTTGTTACTGTTAATGGTGAAAAAATGTCTAAGTCTTTAGGCAATATTTCTCTTGTAAAAGATTTAATAGATACAAATCATGGAGAGGTTATTCGATTGGCGTTGCTATCATCACATTACAGACAGGCTCTTGACTGGAATGATGGTGTCATTCATCAATCGAAAAAACTGCTAGATAAGTTATATGGCTTACTTAACGAATTAAATGATATTAATTCACTAGAAGATAAAGATTTATCAGACGAGTTTGCATCCCCTTTATTTGATGACCTTAACACTCCGGGCTTAATTGCAAATCTGAATAAGATTATAAAAGACTACCATTCAGCATCTGAAGAGGAATTACCAATTATTAAGGCTAATTTAATAAGAGCAATCAATTTAATTGGGGTTTGTCAGTCAAGTTATGAAGACTGGGTATCACAAAAAAATGAAAATGTAGATATAGAAAAAATTAATACACTTATAGCAGAAAGGCTGGAGGCTAAAAAAATTAAAGATTTTGTTAGAGCTGACCAAATTAGACAAGAGCTATTAGATATGAATATTGAGATTAAAGATAACCAAGAAGGAACTGAATGGAGTGTAAAACAATGATTCCTGAAAAACCGCTAAGTTATGACCTTCCAGACTCATACGAAAATATCAAAAAAACTTTGACTATAGCTGATCAAATTCTCTCTGATGCAGTGGTAAATGCAAGAACGCTCTTTCACACACCAACAGTTTCATCTATAGAGGATTCAAAAATAGTTTCTCGTGTAATGGTTTTAAGAGAATTTGATCTTGATAAA
>CBFHIO010000049.1:0-6290 GCA_965656035.1 Gammaproteobacteria bacterium
CAAGAAAACAGGCATCCCCAAATCACCCCAGAGAATTCTAGATCACCTCAGAGAAGTTTAGCTTTGTTTATAGACCAGCAATTTCAGTAAATCGGTCTTAAGACAATAATACCAATATATTTAAAAGATGCAAATTTGGCTGATTTTAGTATTTCCTAGAAAAAAAATAATATTTATGTTTCACTGAAAAAAATAAAAATAAATTAATTAATGAAAAACCTTAACAAATCCAGATTTTTTATATCAACTTTTCTTTTAATAACAGTCACAACGGTTGTGTATTCAAATCTAGCTGCATCATCAACTTTTTTTTCATCAACTCAACTAATACTGTCCGAATACCTGGGTTGGTTAATAATAGTTATAGCTAATGGCTTTTTAATTTTTTCAATTTACCTTGTTTTTACAAAATATAAAGACATTAAACTTGGAGGAATTAATGCAACTCCGGCATATTCATATAAAAGTTGGATTGCTATGCTTTTTAGTGCTGGTTTGGGAATTGGTCTTTTATTTTATGGTGTAGCAGAGCCAATTGGGAATCTTAATGACTATCCTGGAATGATCGAAGGAAATCTTCCATACAATGCTGATAAGGCAATAAGTTTAGCTAATCTTCATTGGGGTCTTCATGGATGGGCAATATATTCAGCTCTTGGTTTGTGTTTTGCATATTCTAGTTATAATAAAAATCGACCGTTTAGAGTTAGCTCTCTTCTTGGATCATCTATAGAAAATAATAAGCCTTTAGCTGCAGGTATCGATATTATTGCAATTCTTACAACCATAACTGGAATAGCAACATCATTAGGCTTAGGAGCCTCTCAAATTAATGGTGGTTTAAATTATATTTATGGCATAGATTTAGGTGAAATTCCAATAATAATTTTTATAACAATGCTAGGATTAATAAGTGTTTCACTTGGTCTAGACAAAGGAATTAAAAGACTTTCTCAAATAAACATGATAGTTGCAGTGTTTCTTTTATTGGCTGTATTATTTTTAGGTCCAACTTTATTTATTTTAAATTCTATAATTCAAAATGCAGGCGCTTATTTAAATCAAATCATTCAGCTATCTACATGGACTGAAGCTTATGAAAGTACCGTTTATCAAAATGCTTATACTTTATTTTATTTTACCTGGTGGTTTGCATGGGCACCTTTTGTTTCATTGTTTATTGCTAGAATTTCTTATGGTAGATCAATAAAAGAATTTATAGTGGGCGTTTTGTTTGTGCCGTCTTTAATTGTTTTTATATGGATGGGAGTTTTCGGAAATACTGCCTTATATCAAGTATTTAATAATATTAGTGATATTACCTCAGCTGTAAGTAGCGATGTTACAACTGCATTATTTGTTTTATATGATTCAATGAGTTTTTCCTTAATTTTATCAACCATAACACTATTTGTAATAGTAACTTTCTTTGTTACTTCGTCTGATTCGGGTGCGCTGGTTGCTTCTATGCTTTCTTCAAAAAAAGATACAGATATAAAAAGTGACTCACCATTATTTTCAAGAATAACATGGGCAATTCTTTTAGGTGTTTTAGCAGCAGTTCTTTTAAAAGCAGGCGGATTGGCTACTCTGCAAACAGCAGTTGTAATATTTGGAATACCTTTTTCTATAATTACAGCTTTTGCTTGTAAGGAGCTTTATAGATCACTTGAAGAAGATTTAAATATTTAATCTATTTCCTCATCTAATTTGTTAAGTTCTTCATCACTCATTTCATCCTCAAATATTAATTGATCTTTATCACCATCACTTTTTTGGAATTTCTTAGCAATAATTAGAGCAATAACAACTATTATTAAAATTAAGCCTATTTGATATAACATATAAATTTCCTGTATATACTTACTTATAAGGTTTTAATAATATCATTACATATGGATGCATTAGACAATATTTTAAATAGAGTTTCAGCCAGACTATTAACAAAACCATATCCTGACAAGAATGAAATGGATAAAGTTTTTAGAGGGGCTCTGCGTGCACCTGATCATGCATGGTTAAGACCTAGTAGCTTTATTCAAGTTACTGGAGAAGGAATTAAGAGATTATCAGAAATATTTGAAGAGTATGGAAAAACAATTCCTGGCATAACAGATGAAATAATTTCTAAATACAAAAATGCTCCATATCGTGCACCAATGATAATTATTTTAATTAATTCAATTAAGGAGCACCCTAAGGTCCCAGACATAGAACAAAAACTATCCACTGCTGCCTCTGCACAAAACATTCTATTATCATTAAATGCCCTCGGTTATTCAGCAATTTGGAGAACTGGTAAATTAGCATTCAACCCGTTTGTAGCATCAAAACTCAATCTAGAAACAAATCAAGAAATTCTAGGCTATATATATGTAGGAACTTCAGATGGGACTAACAAAAAAATACCTGAATTAGATATTCAAGATTTTGTAAGTTATTTATAAGTTAAGTTATTTATTTTAAAAATAGATGTAAGTAAATTGAAAATTCCTGTTATTAAAAGGTCAGTCCAACACTAAATATCCATTGATATTGTTTAAAAATGTATTTTGCTATTTTTATAGTAGTATTTTTTTTATATTTGGTAAATTGTTGTGAATTATTTCATGATTATTGCAAACTACATGATGAGTATTATTTTCATTTTTAAAAGAAACTGAAAATTTAGGCTCATCATTAATTAAATGAAGTGCACAATATCCTTCAAGGGCTATGCACTCATCAATATTTCCATCTTCTAACATTTTTTTTACATAAGGTATTCTTTCAGGCTCTTCATCATAATGAGGGCAACAAATGCCTTTAACAAAACCTAGGCATGGAATTATCGCTTGGTGATTTTTGAAGGAGTCAGTAATACCTTTTTCAAACCAACATATTGCGCCAGCACTGACACCGCTCATAATAATATTATTGTCATAAGCATTTTTTAAAATAGCATCTAACCCCCATTCTCTCCAGACAGCTAGCATGCTTTTGGTATTACCTCCACCAACATATATTATGTCTTGTTCTAGTATATGTGGCTCTAGATCAATTGTTCTTTTAAAGAAATCAACATGTGATGTTATACAACCCAAAGCATCAAAAGCTTTATAAAAATTATCAACGTAACCTTGATCATCGCCAGTAGCAGTTGGAATAAAGCAAATTTTTGGATTTAATTTGTTAGATTGTTTTACTATATATTTTTCAATTTTAAGTTCGCCAATCTCTCTACCAAACCCCCCGCCACCGATTGCAATTATTTGTTTCATAAATTATCTACAATTTTTTTAATTTCTTTAATGTGTTCTGTTGTTGTTCTGCAACAGCCACCGACTACTGATGCTCCATTCTCAATCCATTCAGCAACAAAATCTTTATATTGATCAGCATTTATCGGTTGATGGTTATGATAATGCCATTCATCCGAATCACTAACAAAACCCTCAAGTTTATTTTTTTTATATATTGATGAATTGGCGTATATGCCAAAACTTTTTTCTTTTGCGAGCTTGTCTAGTGAAAGACTTGCTGTATCAGCGTGAACACAATTAACCAGCTGACAGTCAATATCTAACTTTAGGCCTTCGCTTATTGCAAGATCTAATAATTCTGTACTGGGAAGTCTATTTAATTTATTACCTCTTGTGGTCCAGCTCAACCATACGATATCAGAATAGTTTTTTGCAGTTGAGGCCGCTGTAGTTCCCTCATAGATTGATGACATTGTTTCACAAATGATTATATCTACATTGTTTTGATATATTGATCCTAGCGTTTCATAAAATTTTCTAAGTGTTTTTTCTTTTGAACTTAAATCAGGTCTAAAAGTTACATGAATAGGTGGGTAACAGCCCGCAATTTTGGTTTTGGTACCAGTTTTTATGATTGCTTCCTGACAAAGTTCAAGCGAACGCTTTGCAAGGTCATCATAAGATGGTGCTGTTGGTTCTCTTTTTAATAATTCTGGTGTGGCCTGATAATTAGAAGTGGTTATAACATCAGCACCTGCATCGATATTGTCTATATGAATTTGCTTGATTACTTCTGGGTTGTAAATGAGTGAATATGCAGACCATATTGAAGTTTTAAAAGATGGAAGATATTCGCCCCTATTTTCTAATTCTGTTCCTAATGCTGAGTCTAATATTAGTGGTTTCATTGATTTAAATATTATACTTTTTGTCATATTCTAAAAGTCTATTTTTCCATTTCCTTGTTAGAAAATTAAACTCTGTTGGCCTGACAATAAATTCTTCAAACATAGAGTCTCTATCAACCATTAATATAACTATCTGCTCTATATTCGTATTAAACATTACATTGTGAGCATTTGCATATGCACAACCTTGTAGAAAATAATCTTCAATCCATTCTCTTTTTTTAATTTTTTTTGCAGTTTTAAAATCAATTAAAGTTGGAATACCTTGATATAAACCAACACAATCAGCAGTGCCTGCATACAGATTATCTAATATCAAACCAACTTCTAAGCCCCATATTTCAGTTATTCCATTTAAACCATGGTTGATAAACTTTTTAGAAATTTTTTGTGCAAGTAGCTGATCATGCGTTTCTTCAAAATTATTCCAACTGTTACCATTTAAATAATTTTCGATAGCTTCGTGAACGGCAGTGCCGATATCAGTACTTTGTTTAATAACTCTTTCTGCTTCCTCTTCCCCAACCCTATTTCTCCATTGAATCAACCCATTTTTAGATTTTGATGTGCCTGATAAAACAGTGGTAACACTTGGAACAGGTTTTTGGTTAGAGTCAAGATAATGGCGTCCAATCTCTAGCTCAACTCTCTCAAGAGTTGGGTATTGGTATTTTTTAACTAGCATTGGAAGCCAATAATTTAACTAGAGTCATTTCTAACTGGCCTGGGTCTTCAAAAAATGGAAAATGCCCAGTTTCATTTAAAATAAAAATATCTTTCTCTAATTGAATATTTCTTAAAAGAACACATTCAGCGTTATATCTTGCAAGCTTATCTTTATCACAAAAAATGTATTTAACGTTATTGAGGCTAGCTAGTTGGTCATCTTGTAATATAAACTTATTGCATGACTTTAAATCAATAGAGCTAATCTCTTTTTGAGTTTGATTAAATAAGCGCTTTAGAGGATAAAGTTTTATTTCTCTTTCAGGATCTAATTCGACTGTTTTAGTTCCATAAGGAGACTTTATTTCACCTTTACTTCGGCCATAAAATCCAGAACCTTTAACCCCAAAACCTTGAGTTTTGATTTCAATATCTGGAAATTTATAAACACCATATTTAGTTAAAAATTCTACTGCTTGATCAAGATTGCCTTTTGCATGATCTAGCAAGAGATCTCCTACAAGAAAAGGATATGCGATATTCATGCATATTGTCATTTGATTAGAAGCTCTCAATGACAAAGTTAAGGCGACTAACCCTCCCCAGCTGTGTCCAGCAAAAACACAATCAGAAAGATTTAAATGTTGAAGAAGTTCAACACAAAACTCTGCATGACCTTTAACATCATGTATTAATGGGCCTGAAGTGTAACCATGGCCGGGTAAGTCAATAGCAATAATATTGTAATTATCCTCTATTAATCCGAACTCAAACATTGAAAGAGTTCTATGATCCATTCCAGCACCAGGTATAAAAATAAAATTTTTCTTAGATGAATCAATATTATTCTTTACATAAACATGTGCTTTGTGATTTTTAAGCTGAATGAACATTTAGAAAAGTTATTGTTGGTATTTTTTGATGAAATTAATTAAGTAATTATAGGATGAAAGCTTGTTTACTTCTGTAAAAACTTCATGTCTGCATTCTTTTACAACCTTAAAAACCACATTATTAAAAATAGAACCAAGGAATTCATATAATTTTTGCGTAAGCTTTGTATTCGCTGAAGCTGCATCGTTTTTACCTGACATAATTAAAATTGGAAGATCATAGTTTTTTTTTGAGTAATATTTTTTATTGAAAATCATTAAAAATCCGTTGCACAAATCCAACCACAATCCAGAAGTAACAATAAATCCGCAATATGGATCTTTTGTATAATCATCTACACTTTCATTATCACTTGAAATCCAATCATTGGATGTTCTGTATGGTTTATATTGAGAATTAAATCGACGTATAATTATTTTGTCCATAATTATACTTTTATTAGTTTTGCCGTTAAAAAAAACGTCAATTTTTATGATTAATAAATTTATTAATATTGCCAATTTTGGCGGCTTAGATGAGCCAGTTAAAATTAAACCCTTGATTGACGACTTATTGTTTAGAGTTGATAAGGCAATCCATG
>CBFHIO010000050.1:0-6273 GCA_965656035.1 Gammaproteobacteria bacterium
AATCTTCAAGAGATCAGGCTTACCAAAGAATGTTAGATGATGCTAAAGCAAAAGGAGCAAATGCAGTTGTCTGTTTTAGGTTTCAAACCTCAACTATAACTCAGGGTGCGTCTGAAATATTGGCCTATGGCACTGGTGTAAAAATTAAAAAATAAGGAAAAAAATGAATAAGACAGAAAAGGTAGCTTTTAGAGAGGCTGTGATCGTAGTATTAATGGGGGCTGTAATTAATTTTCCATTACAGACATTTTTATTGTGGCTAACAATTGATACCTGGGAGTGGTCAAACCCGCTTACAATTTCATTGTTTACTCAATCAATTCTTACCTTAGTTGCCCTTATAAGGGTTTATTCAATAAGAATGAGATTTCAAAGAGGAAAGTTTTAGGACCTAGTCCTTTTTCTTTTCCTTCATATAATCTTTATGAGAGCCATGCATTTTAATCTTCACACCATGATTAATCATATCTTTACACCAAACATCATATACTGTGGAATAATTTGAAGCTAAGGTAGATAGAGCAATAGCATCTGTCCATTTTTCATCTTTCCATAGTTTATCTTTTGAGTCTCCGTGTTTTTTAATGTCTTCAAAAACACTATCTGCAGTAGCTAGAAACCATCCAATCCCAGATTTGACCTCCATACATTCTTTTGCACTCATAAGCTTATTAGGATGTTCTCTTTTTTCTTTTTTATGGTCATCAGCATATAAAGATCCAAACATGGAAAAAGCAATTACTAAGGTGCTTATTTTTTTCATATTTTCTCCAAAAATTATATTCATATTAATAGAGTAAATTATTTACAATAAAGTTCAAAAAATGTTTACTTTCTAGAAAAAATATTCATAATGCATGAATATTTATACTCATAGGCATAATGCTTTTTGCCTATCAGTATGACTATCCTTGAAATTATTCAAATCATTAGCGTAGTTTTTGGTACATTGATAGCCGCACCTCTTATTGTTTCAAAAAAGTATAACAAGAGATTGTTAGGACTTATTGCTATTGCCATGGGGAGTATTCTTGCAATGATTGTTCAACTCAATGCTGGTTTATACTATTTTTTCTTTGCTTCCACCTTTTGGTTGTTAAATTCTGCACATGCTATTCGTAAAATGCTTAGGACAAATAGAGAAATTCTTTAGGCATTAACGAAATCTTTATACTTTAGAACAGATAAACCCTCTGAATTATCATTCATTTTTTGCACCATTGCTTTGGCAACATTTTGTGCATTTATGAATCTCAAATCTGATAAGGGGCCAAGCATCAATGGATCAAAAATTTTACCTCCCAACTCTATTAATGAAACATCAAGTTTAAATTTTTCATCAACTCTTTTACCAAGCAAGTGACTAGGTTGAGCAAAGATTGTTTTTGTAAACCCTATTTTTTTAACAAGATATTCCATGTTGCCTTTTGTTTGGAGGTATAAGTTCTTTGAAGTTTTGTCTGCCCCTATCGCAGACACTATTGCTATTGATTTGGCACCATTATTAAAAGACTTCCTGGCTATATTTAAAACATATTCGCAGTCTATCTTTATAAAATCATTTCTATCAGATTGCCGAATATACATAAGCTCACTTGAACCCAATTTTTTCCCAATTGATATATATACATGATCAACTTTTGGAAAGTCTATGGCATCTATATCATCAAAATCTGAAATTATTTCGTTATAGTTTTCTTTATCAATACCTTTAGAATTTCGTGATAATAAAAAAATCTCCTGATTTTCTTTTGAGACACACTTAAGAATCTCTCCCCCAACAAGGCCCGAGGCCCCAACAATCAATGTTTTAGTTTTCTTCATCTAATAAAACTGATAACACTTGATAATAAATTTTCAACCGAGTTATTACCATCTAATGTCGTATCTGCCCATTTCTTATAAAGAGGTTCTCTTTCTTGATAAATTTTATCAATACTCAAGCCCTCAGGAGCAGCCAATCCCCTATGTTGACCCTGACCAATTCTGTTTTTTATTTCATCAAGAGGCGTATTGATGTATACCATTTTAGAAAAAGAGCTTAAATGCAACATTGATTTTTCAGAATAGACTGCGCTACCTCCAGTAGAGATAATTTTAGTATGTTTATCAAGACCTAGTATCACTTCTTCTTCCATATGCCTAACAAATTTATATCCATTATCTTTTTTTATTTGTTCAAGAGAGGTTTTAAATTTTTTTTCGATTAGCAAGTCAGTATCAATAAAATTAATACCCAAATTTTCAGCCAATGCTTTGCCAATAGTTGATTTCCCGCAGCCAGCCATCCCTATAAAGCTGACATTTTGAACTCTATGCATATTGATTTGTTGCTTTTATAAGCTCATGAGTTATCTCTTTTTCAAAAGCAGTATGCCCAGAGGAGGGAGCTATTATTAATTTAGCCTCAGGCCAATTTTTAGACAGTTCCCATGCAGTTGTCATCGGACAAACAATATCATACCTGCCTTGAACGATTGTGGTAGGAATATTTCTTATGATGTCTATCCCAGATTCAATTAGCTGATTCTCATGTTCTAGAAAACCCCTATTTATAAAATAATGATTTTCGATAAGAGCAAAAGCTAATGCAAATTGCGGGTCAGAAAAGCTATCAGCCATGCTGGGGTTATAACTTAAACTACTAGCTGAACCTTCCCATCTGGACCAAGCTATTGCTGCAGCTAGTTTTTTTTCTTCGTCGTCACCTTTAAATATTTTATAGTATGCAGACATTAAATCATGTCGTTGATCTATGTCTATTGGCTCTAAGAATTTTTCCCAAGCTTCTGGAAAGATATTGCTAGCTCCTTCTTGGTAGAACCAATCAAGCTCTTTCTTTCTGAGCATAAAGACTCCTCTTAGAACCATTTCGCTAACTGATGCTGGATAAGTTTGTGAGTATGCAAGAGATAATGTACTACCCCAAGAGCCACCAAAAACAAGCCATTTTTTTAATCCAAGTATGTTTTTAAGTGCTTCTATATCCTCAACAAGGTCCCATGTAGTATTTTTCTCAAGACAGCCGTGAGGCTTACTCCTTCCGCAACCTCTTTGGTCAAAGATTACAATATGGTATTTTTTAGGATTAAAGAACCTTCTTACAGAAGTGCTGCCTCCACCACCAGGACCTCCGTGAAGAAAAACAGCTGGCTTGCCGTTTGGATTTCCGCATTGCTCATAATATATTTGATGACCATCTCTTTCGATGTAACCATTATTAAATGGCTCAATTGGTGGGTAGAGTTTGAAGACTTCAGACATATTAATTAGCCATATTTTTAATAATTAGTTACTTGAATTAAGAGGTTAATATAGACTTAAAAAATTTGAAACAATTTATAGATAAAAATAGTAAACTATTTACATAATGTCCAAAAGTTTTGTTCTATCGTCTGAGATTTTAAAAAATAAAATTAATGAACCTCGTTTTGAAAAAAAGTTTATACATACTCCGTCTAATTTTTTAAATGATTTAGACCTTTTTACAAAAGGTCAGCCCTTTGATTTATATAAAGAGCTTAGGGAAAATGCCCCAGTATTTTTTCACCCACCCATGTTAAACGATCCAGAGCCAGGATATTGGGTCCTTACAAGATATGAAGACATAAAGATGGTATCAATGAACCCAAAGATTTTTTCATCACAGTATTCAACTGGAACTTTACTAACACTTGGCTCAGAAGAAAATAGACATCCGCAATTATTTAAATCCTCAATTGACCATATGCTCAATCTTGACGGTGAGATGCACCTAAACTTGAGAAAAGAACATATGCCTTTTTTTAAACCAGGATATATAGATGAATTACAAAATAAAGTTTCCCTCAAAGTGACTCATCTGTTGGATGAGGCCGAAAAGCTTAATGAATTTAATTTAGTAAAAGAAATATCACAACAACTACCAATCTTTACTCTGTCTGAAGTCTTGGGCATTCCTGAATCAGACAGACAAAAACTTGTGGAGTGGATGGAATTTTTAGAATTAGCTCAATATTTTGCTTTTGAACAAATGAAGCAAAAGAAAAAAGGAGTAACTGATACAACCCCAGATCCTGCTCTTTTTGAAATGTTCAATAATATGGTTGATGAAATGTTTGACTATGGAAGATTTATTCTAAATAAGAAAAAAGATAAGCCAGAGAATGATTTACTGAGCGCAATCGCTAATGCAAAGATTGAAGGGGAAGACTTATCACAAGAGTTTCTTGATGGCTCATGGCTTTTGATAATTTTTGCAGGCAATGACACAACCAGAAATACTATGAGCGGAGGGATTAAACTTCTTCATGATAATCCTAAACAAAAACAATTAGTAATAGATGATTTCGACAAAGTTACAGGATTAATAAATGAGACTATTAGATACGTTTCCCCAGTAATTCATATGAGGAGAACTTCTCTTGAAGAAACTATAATAGGCGATCAAAAAATCGGTCCCTATGAAAAAATTGCTTTATGGTATGGAGCTGCAAATAGAGATCCTGAGGTTTTTGAATCACCGGATGAATTTAATATTTTAAGAGAAAATGCCGATCGACATCTTGCCTTTGGTATTGGAAGGCATACCTGCTTAGGAAAACCAATTGCACTGATGCAACTAAGAGAGTTTTACTCACAATTCTTGTCTAGATTTCCTGACTATAAACTCACTGGAGACTGGAAGGTTGCACCAAATAACTTTGTTCATGCAATTCAAGAAATACCAATAAAACTGAAATAATAAAGGTTTATAAATATCCTTATTTAAGTTTACAAATGAAAACTGATTATCAATTTATTATTGGATTTTAGAAGTCCCTCTAAATTAGTTTTGTGTAAAAAGGACCTTTCTTGCAGCAAGCAAACCACTGTCTGCAAAATAGATGCTTCATGATAGTAATTTAAGTATTTGTTTTTTATTTTTTTCACCAAATTTCTGATATTGATTAATAATCTCTGATAGTGATCTACCAAAATCAGTTAATGAATATTCAACCCTTGGTGGAATAGTTTTGAAATCATTCCGATGGATGAGATTATGACTCTCAAGCTCTCTTAACTGTTTGGTAAGCATTTGCTCTGTTATTGGGAATAAGGTTTTTCTTAGTTCACCAAACCTTTTGGGTCCTGACTGAATGGTATAAATTAATGGCATTTTCCATTTACCACCAATAAGTTTAGTAACCTCATGGAGTGCGCAATATTCTTCTTTCATTATTTAATACTATGTTTTTAGTTAGTACTCATTTATAAATTAGTACTTGTTATTTTCATTGTTAGACATATTATACACGTATTAAATAAATGGAGATTAAATATGAATAAATTAAATGAATACATTGACCAAGTTTCCTTTGTAGGGCCATGGTTGCTTAGAATCACTCTTGGAATATCTTTTTTCCTATATGGATACGGTAAGTTTCCACTACCATCAGAGTTATTGCTTAGTTTTGGATTCTCTCAGTTTGTTGCTGTGTTAGTTCCGGTCGTTGAGGTAGTTGGTGGTATTGGAATAATCTTAACTGGATTTATCAGTGGATTATGGGGTCAGTTATTAACACGGGTGTTGGGCTTAGTTTTATCAGTATTAATGGTTTTTGCTCTTGTTCTTGCCCATTCTGATTGGTTAATAAATGCAGAACTCTTTAAAAATATACAGGTTTACTTACTTGTTGTATCTTTATACTTTGTTTTCAATCCTAAAGGTTAACTTAATAGGAGATAATTATGGAATGCGGTTGCGGAAGAAGTCCAACAGGTAAATGTATCGGTTGGCATAAACTTTCAGAAGAAGAGTATCTAGAAAAATTAAAAGAATATAAAGAAAAGGAAAATAAAGACTAATGGGAAAACTTATTGATGGACAGTGGGTTGTAAAATCAATAATAACATCTGATGGTGGGGGTAAGTATGATCGGCTGCCAAGGACTTTTTTAGATACAATTTCTAAAAATCATTCTCTTTATCAGCCAGAATCAGATCGTTATCACTTGTATGTAAGCCTTGCCTGTCCATGGGCAACCAGAGCTCTTATTTATAGAGATCTAAAAGATCTAGAGGATCATATCAGCGTCAGTATTGTTCACCCTGACATGTTGGAGGATGGTTGGAAATTTGATGACAGTTATCCTGTTTCAACAAAAGATCATCTATATGACAAAAAATTTCTAAGAGAAATCTATCAAATGGCTGACCCAAACATAACAACAAGCGTTACTGTGCCTGTATTATGGGACAAAAAAACTGAAACTATTGTGAATAATGAATCGTCACAAATAATTAGAATATTTA
>CBFHIO010000051.1:0-5908 GCA_965656035.1 Gammaproteobacteria bacterium
GTGTGCATAGTGACGTGCGGTTGAAACATACTCAACGTGAGAAGTAGCAATTGTAATACCTCTTTCTCTTTCTTCTGGAGCATTATCAATGTTTGCAAAGTCAACAGCGTCACCACCGTATACTTCAGCAGCAACTTTTGTTAACGCAGCTGTAAGTGTTGTTTTACCATGGTCAACGTGACCAACTGTCCCTACATTAACGTGGGGAAGCGTTCTTTCAAATTTTTCTCTTGCCATTTTTTGTGCCTCTCTGAAATAATTAAAATACTTAAATGGAGCTCATAACCGGACTTGAACCGGTGACCTCTTACTTACCAAGCAAGTGCTCTACCGCTGAGCTATATGAGCCCGTTCACGTAGCATCCTATTTTAAGGTGGCGTATTATCTCTCTAAAATGTTATAAACTCAACCTTTTTCAATATAAATTTTGTATTATTTTTTTGGTATTTTTTGTGGTAAAAATAGACATGGTGGAGAGGGTAGGATTCGAACCTACGTAGCCGAAGCGGCAGATTTACAGTCTGCTGGTATTAACCACTCACCCACCTCTCCATATCAAGCTAGGTATTTTTGTTCTAGAATGCACTTAAGTCAACAGTTTTTTTAAAGTGAATACACTAAATAAACATAAAATTTTAGATAAATTGCCGAATAATAGGTTCGAATTGCATTTATTTGAAATTATTGACTCTACTAACGATGAATGTAAAAGAATTGATCAAAATAAAGATTTTCATGTAGTTATTGCTGAAAAACAAACAAAGGGTAAAGGTAGGCTTGGAAAAAATTGGTCCAGCCCAGCTTCTGGAAATGTTTATATGTCAATTTATACAAAAGAGATAGAAACCAAAGCTCCTCTAAGTCTTATTGCTGGATTGATATGTGTAACAACACTTAATTCCATGATAGGAAGTGATTCTATTGGACTGAAGTGGCCAAATGACATACTCTTCAATAAGAAAAAAATTGGTGGAATTCTCGTTGAAAAAGAAATAAAAGGAAACAATATTAATAACATTGTTGGTATTGGTATAAACCTTAATCATCCTGAAAAGGAAGACTGGTGGGGAGATTTAAAAAAATTTGGAATACATTTAAGAAGAGATGAGCTAATTAACAAAATACTTCATAGTTATATTGAATTTTGTGATAATGGGTTTGTAGATTGGCAAGCACTTTGGCATCAGCGCTGTGTTCACATGAATCATGAAATTAAAATTAAACAAAATAATAAGATAATAAATAAAGGTATTTTTCTGGGAATAAATGCTGATGGGAGTCTTAACTTACAAGTGAAAAATAATTATAAGGTTAGATATGAACATGGAGAAATATCAATTGATGGAATTTATTAAAAATGAAACACTTTCTTAACGGAATTGACCTAAGGTCAGAGGCACCTGCTGAATTTAAAGACATAATTTTTGGAGCTGGATGTTTTTGGGGAGTTGAAAGAAAATTCTGGTTATTAGATGGTGTCTGGCTTACCTCAGTTGGTTATGCTGGAGGTGATTCAGCAAACCCTACCTATGAACAAGTATGCTACGAAGAAACAAATCACGTTGAGGTTGTTAAGGTAGTATATGACCCAAAAAAGATTTCAATCGACAGTCTTCTAAAAACTTTTTGGGAATGTCATGACCCAACTCAAGGTATGCGACAAGGCAACGACAAAGGCACACAATATCGGTCGGTTATTTATTGTTCATCGAATGAAGATTTAGAAGTTAGCCTCCTTTCAAAAGATAAGTATCAGGAAGTTTTATATAAAAATAATTATCATCAAATTACAACAGAAATATTGCTTGCTCCGAAGTTTTATCTTGCTGAAGAATATCATCAGCAATATCTTGCAAAAAATCCTAATGGATATTGTGGTCTTGGTGGAACCGGGTGTGCATTAGATATTTAAAATAATCTATTCCCTGAAAGATTTAATTAATGTAAAATTCGCCCCGCGCCGGTATAGCTCAGCTGGTAGAGCAACTGATTTGTAATCAGTAGGTCCCGAGTTCGACTCTTGGTGCCGGCACCAGTTTACTAATTCCTATACGTATTGGGTTTCCCTAAATCCTTAATGTATCTATCTCTTAATCGAGAAGATCTAGTTGTTAAATCTGTATCGATACCATTTATAAAAACCTTTTCCGGCATGCTTGAAGGCTCAAGTGGATCAGCCTCCCAAACAACAATGTCTGCTATATTACCCACTTTAATAGATCCTCTATCTTGAAGATTAAAAGTCTCTGCTACATTACTTGTTAGAGCTTTTATTGCGCCTCCGTATGACATACCATTTGCTACTGCAACCCCAGCACCTTGTCTAATGAGGTGATAATTATGAGATCTTGAAACATTAAACATAAGAGTAACACCAGCTTTTTCAAGCATTGATGCCATATTTATATTTGATGCTAATTCGTCGAATGAATTTGGTATGTTATTGATTGGATTAACTATTAAAGGAATATTATTTTTAGCTATTTTGTCTACAACTAAAGATGCCTCTTGCGCACCCATAATAATTAAATTTAAGTCATAAGTATTTTTTAACTCTATAAGCTTTATTATGTCTGAAGCTCTGTGAGATTTTATTATTATAGGCAAACCATCATTCAATAACCGATAAAGAGCCTTGACGTCTCTTGGTTTGAAATTCATATGAGATGCAATCGATGAATCGTCAATGATTTCATCAATAGAATTATCTGATAGCATGTTTTTTTTCTCGATTGATGAGGCAAAAGATAGTATGTCATCTATCAAAGCGAGTGATTCAGATCTGGAAGAAGACCCGCTTCCACCAAGTCTTCCAATCATTGCAATATCTGGTTCACTTGTAATTTCTAATTTGCTGTCTAGTATAAAAAATGAGCCGAGTCCACCAATTGGGCTTGAAGTATTTCTAGGCAAAGTTATTGCAGACGTAATACCATTTGCTCTATTCCATGGTATTAAAACTGAATTTGGATTGAAAGCATCATGAATACTAAAACCAATGTTATATACATTAGCCTCGTCGTCTCTAGTAACGCTTAGAGCTCCAATTTCTATAATGCCGATTTGTGTATCTGGAGCAATAAAACCTGGAGTAACTATCCTTCCTCCCGCATCATAAACTTTATCTGCATAAGGTACTGATGTTTTTGAAATTTTTGTTATGACACCATCGCTAATTAATATATGCCCTTGGTATGAATCATTTTCAATACCATCATAAATTTCAGCATTTTTGATAACCAGATTTGATGACTCCAAAAATGCTGAATTAAAAGTTAAAATTGTAATTGTAAAAGCCAATAAAAATTTGTTTTTAATCATTCTTCTATCCTGTTTTTTGAAGGATTAATAATTCCAACATCAAAATCACTACTTGGTTCTAGACCTGAAGATCGATCAAAGGCAATTGCACCATCTATGTAAACTTTTTCTGCTAGAGCATATACGCTAAATGGATTTTTAGACCATAAAACAACATCAGCATTCTTGCCAACTTTTAATGAGCCAGTCTGGCCATAAATACCAGCTGCCTTTGCGGGGTTACTTGTTATCCACCTAATAGCTCTTGCTTTTGAAATATCATATCCAGCTTTAATTCCAGCTGACAAAGCTTTAGCAGCCTCAACATTTAAATGTTGAATACCTATCTCATCATCTGAATGAACAATTGCACAACCAGTTCCATTTCTTGCTTGATCAACAATTGCAACATTTGCTTGAACCATATCATAAGCTTCGTGCTTAAAGCCCCACCAATCCGCCCAAAGAGCTGCGCATATATTATTTTCTGCTAGTAAATCAGCAACCTTGTATGCCTCAACAGCATGATGAAATGCTGTTATTTTGTAATTAAACTCTTTAGCAATTTCTATCATTGTTGCCATCTCGTCGGCTCTGTAACAATGATTATGAACAAGGATCTCGTCTCTCAAAACTCCTGCCAAGGTTTCTAATTCAAGATCTCTGGTTGGTCTGTCAGATGATTCTTTGTCTTCATCGGACTTTGCCTCATATTCATCTAATTTGCTTAAATAACTTTGAGCTTTTATCCATGACTTTCTATATCCAGCTGCATTACCCATTCTAGTTGACGGGGTCTGACCTCTATTGCCATAAACCCTTTTTGGGTTCTCTCCGCATGCCATCTTCAAAGAATGAGGAGCGCTTGGAAACTTCATAGAAGTAATGGTATTTCTTTGTAAATTTTTTGCTGTAACCCCTCTTCCACCTATTAAATTTGCTGAACCAGGTAAAACATGAAAAGTTGTAACACCTCCTTTTAATGCTAGCGCAAATTGTGGATCTTGAACCCAGATTGAATGTTCAGCCCATACTTCAGCTGTAACAGGGCTAGTTGCCTCATTACCATCTGAGCTGGTTTTAACACTTGGTGCAGGGTATACACCCATGTGAGAATGAATATCAATAATGCCTGGTGTAATCCATTTATCAGTTGCATCTACTTCAATTAGATCACTTGAGCTAGGAAGATCGATACCTATTGCAATAATTTTACCATCTTTAATTATTAAATCTGTATTAATAAGTTCATTTCCTTCCCCGTCATAAATGTTTGCATTTCTAAAAATAGTATTAGTTGCTGGCAATGGCTCATATGTTGATTGAAATGCTTGATAGTCTTGGCCAACTAAAATTGAAGAAAAAAAGTAAAAGAATATATATATATTTTTCATATCAACATTATAAATTAAAAAAATTTATACACTATAATCTCAAGAAATATTTTTAATTAAAAAATTGCACTATGAAATCATATAAGGTTGTTAAAAGCGGGGAACCGCTTGAAGAACAACAAATAGATAAACCCTCACCCTCAGGTAAAGAGATCCTTATAAAAACTATCTCTTGTGGTGTCTGCCATACAGATGTTCACATTCATGATGGTTATTTTGATTTAGGTAATGAGACTCATATACCCTCAAGAGTTACTGAAAATTTAGCAATGGGTCATGAGGTTTATGGAGAGGTGGTGGAAATAGGTGAGAGAGTTACAAATATACAAGTTGGTAAAAAATATGTTGTATATCCTTGGATTGGTTGTGGCAGCTGTAATGAATGCCAAAATGATATGGAGCACTATTGTTCACCTTTCACTGCTGAAAATATTGGTGTTTCTGTTGACGGTGGTTATGGTGAATACGTTTTAGTAAAAGATGCAAAATATCTTTTTGATGCTGGAGAAACTCCAGAAGAATTAGCCGGAAGTTATGCATGCAGAGGCTTAACTGCATATAGTGCTTTAAAGAAAGCAGAAATCAAGGACGGTGAAAGTATTGTAATAATTAGTGCTGGTGGAATGGGATTGTTAGCATTAAAAATTGCACAAGCAGCATATAACGTTAAGACAATAGTTATAGACATTGATGATAAAAAGCTAGATGTTGCTAAAAAAGCTGGTGCAAATAATGTAATAAATTCAAAAAGTGAAAATGCTTCTGAAGAGATCATAAGATTATCTGGAGGCAAAGTTACAAAAATTATTGATTTTGTTGGATCACAAAGCTCAATATCTTTTGGGTATGGTCTATTTGGTATTAATAAAGGCGGTTTGTATATTCTAGTTGGATTAATTGGAGGTAATTTTAACCTCCAACTACCTCTTCATACTTTTACAGCTAGGACTATTAAAGGTGCATACGTAGGAAGTTTAAAAGAGATGAATGAGCTTATGGAACTTGTACGATCTGGTAAAATTGAACCTATAGAAGTAGAGACTAGGCCTGCCTCACAAGCAAGTGATACACTTGCTGATCTTAAGTCAGGTAACATTAAAGGGTTGGTATGTCTTAAACATTAATTTGCATGAATAAATATATCAAATCAAAACTAATTTTATTTTTTGGAATTTTTTTCATTGCATCTCTTTCTGCTGATACTTTACTTCAT
>CBFHIO010000052.1:0-5815 GCA_965656035.1 Gammaproteobacteria bacterium
CTGTGGATTATGACTATTTACTCTATGTTGGTAGGGTGTCTCATGAAAAAAGTATTGATGATTTTTTAAAAACTAAATCTCATTTAAAAAAAGTAGTGATTGGTGAAGGGCCTCAGTTACCGGAACTTAAAAGAAAATATCCCGAAGTACTTTTTCTTGGCTATAAATATAAAGAAGATCTGGCTCAATGGTATTCTGGAGCTTCATGTTTTGTCTTTCCTTCAAAAACCGATACCTTTGGAATTGTGATGATGGAATCTCTTGCATGCGGCACCCCGGTAGCTGCATATCCTGTTACTGGCCCAATAGATGTAATACAAAATAATTTAAATGGGTACTTGTCTGACGATCTTGATTATGCAGTCGAGAGAGCAATCAAAGTAAATTCTAACTCTTGCATTGATTTTGCTAAAAAATACTCATGGAGAAAGGTAGCTAATGAGTTCTTGGGGGCTTTAACTCCTATAAAAAATAATAAAGACATTGCCGCTTAAGTCTTTTAAGATAAATTAATGACTAGCTTAGTAAATGAATCTTTTACCTTGCCATGTGGCCAGGTAGTTAAAAATCGTGTCTGTAAAGCAGCCATGACTGAACGAATTGCCAAAGGCAATAATTTGGCTCACAAAGGGCATACAAATCTATATGATAGGTGGTCGGATGGTGATATTGGTATTTTGTTAACTGGCAATGTGCAGGTTGATCGCCAACACCTTGAGGGCCCTGCAAATGTTGTTATAGATCAGAATAATTACAAGGAGCAATATAATGCTCTTAAATCATGGTCAGCGGCGGGAACAAAAAATAACACACAGTTATGGATGCAAATTTCGCATGCAGGCAGACAAACGCCTGGTGAAATTAACTCCTCACCCTTAGCTCCATCAAATATTGGATTAAAAATACCTGGTAAGAGCTACGGCACCCCAACACCTATGACAGAAGAAGATATTCTTGATGTAGTAGACAGGTTTGTTTTTACTGCAAAAATTGCTAGAGAAACAGGTTTTACCGGCGTTCAATTTCATTCAGCTCATGGCTATCTTTTATCAGAGTTTTTATCACCGGATATCAATAATAGAACTGATGCCTGGGGCGGCAGCATTGAAAACAGAGCTAGAATCCATTTAGAAATCATTAAAAAATGTAGAAAAGAAGTTGGAAAGGATTTTCCTATTTCGGTTAAATTAAATTCTGCAGATTTTCAAAAGGGAGGATTCACTCCTAACGAAAGCATTCAGGTGGCTAAAATGTTAGAAGATGCTGGCATAGATATTATAGAAATTTCAGGCGGTACATATGAGCAACCAAAACTAATAGGAGTTGACGATTTAACTATTAATCCAAAAAGAAGTGAACAAAGAAAAGAAAGCACAATTGCAAGGGAGGCTTATTTTCTTGAATATGCGCAAGATATCAGAAAAGCAGTTTCTTTACCCCTTATGGTTACAGGCGGTTTTAGAACTAGAGCGGGTATTGAAGATGCCCTGCAAAGCAATGTTTGTCAGATGGTTGGTATTGGCAGACCTTTATGTGCGGATCCTTACTGTGTAAAAAAAATGATTGCTGGAGAGTTAGATGTCTTGCCAAGTTTTGAGAAAACTTTGACTTTAGGACCTTCGATCCTATCTCCATCAAGTCCATTTACTATAATTAAAGTTATAAATGCATTTGGTGCTATGGCTTGGTTTTATCAACAAATAAAAAATATGGCCAAAGGACTAATGCCTAATCATGAACAAAAACTTTTCAATGCATTGAGATCTGATATGAAGGCAGACAAAATTGCTATTAAAGATTATTTAGATAATAAATAATTTCTTAATTTATGTATTAATTGTTAATAGATGGAATTAGTAAAATTCTTGTGTTAGTTTTCTGATATGCATCGTCATTTTATCTAGATAAAAAGAAATAGTATGATTTTAGAAGCTTTTAGAAATTTTATGTCTCGCCGAACAATTTTTGCAAAGGTAAGAAATAAAATTATGAATACCTATGCGAGCTATGATCTTGTAAAAAAAACACGAGTTACATATGAAGCTGAAAGACAAGAATCACAAAAGCCGCATACTGTCATTTATTTTCATAAAGTTGATGATCCATATTCGGCTCTCACAATTGAATATGTAGAAAAAATTTCTTCAACTTTCGATGTTGTTCTAAAACCTGTTCTAGTTGGAAAAGAAATTTCTGAGACTCTTCATGAGCCAAGCATGTATGGCGATTATTGCCTAAGAGATGTAAATCGAATTGCAGACTATTATGACGTAGTGTTTACATCACAAACCTATCCAGAAAAAAACCTAGTTAATTTAGCAAATTCAATTTTAACTGCGGTAGATGAAACAGATTTTATTTTCATCGCTAGAAAGGTTAGCAAAGCATTATGGGCGCATGATAAAAAAATCCTTGAAGAACTTTCAATAAAATATGCAGCAAGCTCTAATGAGGTTTTAAAAAAATTAGACCATGGGAATACCATAAGGAATGATAAAGATTACTATTATGGATCAGCCTTTTATTACGGAAAAGAACTTTATTGGGGAATTGATCGAATTAACCATCTTGAAGAGAGGTTGGATGAATTAGGTTTAAGAAAAAGTTTAATGAATGGATCTATTTGTGAACCAAATTTAAAAGCACCGAATAAGATTGATAGCGAACATAAGTTTAATCTTTACTACTACCCATCTTTAAATAGTCCATACACTTTTGTTAGTATTTCAGGGGTTAAAGAAATAAAAGATACATATCCAATTAATCTAATAATTAAGCCAGTTTTGCCAATGCTAATGCGCAAAATGACTATTCCAAATTTTAAAGCCAAATACATTATTTCAGATGCAGCAAGAGAGGGGCTGAAAAAAAATAATCCTATCGGTAGCATTTATTCTCCGATAGGAAAGCCAGCAAGAAAAGCATACTCAATATTTCCAATTATTGATGAAGCTGGAAAAGGGTTTGAATACATTAACGAATTACTGCATGCCTCATTTTATGATGGAATTAATATAGGAGAGGATGCTTATTTAAAGACTACAGTTGAAAAGTTAGGACTTGATTGGAATATTATCTCAAAAAAATTAGGAAGCAGTGATTGGAAAAAAGTTCTAGACAGTAACTTACAAGATATGTATTCAGGGAATTGTTGGGGTGTTCCAAGTTTTAAGGTAACAGATGCAAATGATGAGAATCCTTTCTACGTATGGGGCCAGGATAGAATGTGGCTTTTAAAAGAAGAAATATACCAAAGACTTAATTCGTAACAGTTCATTAATTCCTTTAAATAAATTATATATTTTTTGTTTGATTGAATTGTGGCAGAATTGAGTTATGAAAATTTTTATTTCATTGCTAAGTATATTTCTACTATCATCATGCAACATACCCTTAGTACCTTTGATCTAATTATTTAGCTGTGTTTTTTGATGTAACCATCATAGGCGCTGGAGTAGTTGGTTTATCAATTGCAAAGTTTTGTAGCGAAAGGGGTTATTCCGTTGTTGTTTTAGAACAAGAATCAAGAGCTGGAGAGGGTATCTCTTCTCGAAATTCTGGTGTGATACACGCTGGAATCTATTATCCAAAAGACTCACTTAAAACTAAATTTTGTATTTCAGGGAATAATTTGTTGTACAAATATGCAAGCTTTAAAAGAATTAGTTATAAAAAAATTGGTAAGTACATAGTCGCATCACATAAAAACGATTTAGAGAAATTACATAAAATTTATCAGCATGGAAAAACAAATTCAGTTGAACTAAATTTTATTGCAAATAAAAAAATAAAAGATATTTATCCAGATTTAAAAATAGAGGAAGCAATATTTTCACCTAATACTGGGATAATAGACGTTCCAGAGCTCATCAGCTCATTAGAGGGAGATATTCAATATAACAGCGGTATAGTGGCATTTAATACAAAATTTATTGCCGCTGAAAAAATTGAAAAAGGTTTTAAAATTCAATGCGATGATGGAAGCAAATATCAAATAGATACCCATAACCTTATTAACGCATCCGGTTTGTATTCTGATGTAATTTCAAAAAAAATAGATGTTTTAAAAGATAAAAACTTTTTAACTGTAAAATATGCAAAAGGCCATTACTTTAAATATTTAGGAAAGCATCCATTTAAAAATCTTATTTACCCTTTAGCCAATGAATTTTCTTCTGGTTTGCATGTTGGTTTTGATCTCTCTGGTCAAATTAGATTTGGTCCAGATATAACCTGGGTTGATAAAATTGATTTTAAATTTGATGAAAGCTTAAAAGATAAATTTATAGAATCTATCAAACAATATTGGCCACAGATTGATGCCAGCAAACTTCAACCAGATTATGTTGGAATTAGACCAAAGCTACAGACTAGAAATGAATCTATGAAAGATTTTTCAATAACAGATTTTAATGATCATGGCGTTAATGGACTTATAAATATTCAAGGTATTGAAAGCCCGGGCGTAACAAGTTGTCTAGCTATAGGTAAGCACGTTTCAGAATTAATTAAGTCCTAAATGGATTTTTAATCTGTCCTTGAATTGATCAAGAATTTCTTCTTCAATCAAATGCCGCATATTTGGAATAATGATTAAATCACTGTTAGGTATTAATTTATTCATTAATTTTGAATTGCTAACATTTAACACGGGGTCTTGCTCACCATGAACTAAAAGTGTTTTTGCTTTTATAGATTTAACTTTCTTAATTCTATTTTTTGATGAAAGTATTGCTGTTAATTGTCTTGCATAGCCATATCCATCTGAAATACCTTTAATTCTATTAAAGTTATTTATAGTGCTCTCTTTAAATTTTGGAGTATCGATATCCTTTCCATTTACACCAACTAATTGAACCCACTTGAGATGACTTTTATAGAATTCATCCGCGTTTAGATTTTTATTTTTTGATCTACTAACCATAATATCTCGAACTTCTTTAGATGCCCCATTTAATGGACTAGGAGCTGAAGCTGTAGAAGCAATAAGAGTAAGAGTCATAATACGTTTGGGATATTTTGCACAGATAATTTGGCCAATCATTCCGCCCATAGAGGTACCCAAAATATGAGCTTGATTGATGTCTAAATGGTTTAGTACATTTATACCATCTCTGGCCATGTCATTTAAAGAATATTCAGCCTTTATTGGCACCCTGAAAAAATATCTTAAGAATCCAAGAACAATCGATGGTTTTTTCTTAAATCTTGTAGACAATCCAGAATCTCTGTTATCAAAAGTTATGGGTCGTAAGTTATTTTTTATAAAAAATTCAATTAAATGTTCAGGCCAGTTGACCAGTTGAGCACCAAGCCCATGAACAAGTAAAATTGGAGTAGCATCCTTAGGCCCGTAATCCCTATAAAAAATTTTTATACCATTGTTTTCAGAATACCCCTCTTTATAATTCATAAGATTAGTTTTACATATTTTAGGAGTGCAAGAAATAACTTTTTACATGCATTAAAAAATTCAAGATTCATCTTAAAATTAATTATTACTTAGGGGTCTTAAATTATGATTTCTTTGTTATAGTAATGAATATATGATTGATCAAATAAGAAAATCAGTTATGCTTTTCAATGCACCAATTCAAAGGGTGTTCAAGGCTAACCGCGGCACTATAATTCGAACAATTATATATACAATTGGTCACTTCATAATTGCAGCTTCTTGTGTGATGTATTTTACTGGAGCAAGCTTTTCAGTAGCCATGACAGATGCAATTGTTGAGCCATTATTAAATAGTGTTTGGTATTTTATTTTAGATAAATATTGGGCAAGTAAACATCCGAGTTTAAATAAATAATAACT
>CBFHIO010000053.1:0-5279 GCA_965656035.1 Gammaproteobacteria bacterium
GATTGCAAGCATTAAAAGCACGCAAAAAATTACCTCTGCTATGGAAATGGTTGCTGCTAGCAAGATGAAAAAAACACAAGATACCATGCTTGAAGGCAGGCCTTACTCTTTAAAAATAAAAGATGTCGTCTCTCACGTTGCTTTGGCCAACTCCGAATATCCACACCCTTTTTACGAAGAAAGAACTCCCAAAAAAGCATGCTTTATTGTTGTTTCATCTGATAAGGGTTTGTGTGGCGGACTGAACATCAACTTATTTAAGCAAGTAATAGCAAAATCAGCAGAATTAAATGAGCAGGGTATTGAGTCATGTTTTGCTTTAATTGGAACCAAGGCAGCAGGCTTCTTTAAAAGTGTTGGAGGTCAGGTTATTGCTGTGGCAGAAAAACTTGGCGATAAACCAAATCCAGACGACCTAATAGGATTAACAAAAGTGGTTTTAGATATGCATAAAAATGGTGATATAGATCAAGCTTATTTATGCTCAAATGGTTTTGTAAATACCATGACCCAACAACCCAATGTTCAGCAACTTATACCGCTGGCACCCGAAGAAAGAGAAGAATCCTCACCAACCCACTGGGATTATATATATGAGCCTGAGGCAAAAGAATTATTAGACGGCCTTTTAACTAGATACATTGAGTCTTTAGTTTATCAGGCAGTCATTGAGAATAATGCTTGTGAACAAGCAGCAAAAATGATCGCTATGAAAAATGCAACAGACAACGCTGGCGATTTAATTAAAGAACTAGAACTTTTATATAACAACGTTAGACAAGCGGCTATCACTCAAGAGCTCTCTGAGATAGTTGGCGGTGCAGCAGCGGTTTAAGGAGAAAAATATGAGCAACGGAATAGTTATACAAATCATTGGAGCGGTTATCGATGTCGAATTTGAAAAAGATAATATTCCAAAGGTATACGAAGCTTTAATCTTGGATGAAAGTGGAACTACGCTAGAGGTACAACAGCAACTTGGTGACGGTGTTGTAAGAACTATTGCAATGGGCCCAACAGAAGGATTAAAAAGAGGCTTAACCGCCTCAAGAACAAATGCTCCTATTTCTGTGCCTGTAGGTCCCGAAACCCTAGGAAGGATTGTTGATGTTCTAGGTAACCCAATTGATGAGAAGGGACCGATTGGCGAAAAAGAAAAAATGCCTATTCACAGGAAACCACCAAGCTACACCGATCAATCAGCATCAAACGAGGTTTTAGAAACAGGCATTAAGGTTATTGATCTTATGTGTCCTTTTGCTAAGGGCGGTAAAATTGGTTTGTTTGGTGGGGCTGGTGTTGGCAAGACGGTAAATATGATGGAGCTTATTAACAACATTGCACTTCAACACTCAGGCCTTTCAGTTTTTGCTGGTGTTGGTGAAAGAACAAGAGAAGGAAACGACTTCTATTACGAAATGCAAGAATCTGGAGTTGTGAATATCGATAATCTTGGTGAGTCAAAAGTTGCCATGGTATATGGACAAATGAATGAGCCTCCAGGAAACAGGCTAAGGGTTGCCCTAACAGGTTTAACAATGGCTGAAAGTTTTAGGGATGAGGGTAAGGATGTTTTATTATTTATTGATAATATCTATCGTTACACGTTAGCGGGTGTTGAGGTGTCAGCGCTTCTTGGAAGGATGCCTTCTGCTGTAGGCTACCAACCAACTCTTGCAGAAGAAATGGGTGCTTTACAAGAAAGAATTACCTCAACAACAACGGGATCTATTACTTCTATTCAAGCGGTATACGTTCCAGCTGATGATTTAACCGATCCTTCTCCTGCAACAACTTTTGCCCACTTAGATGCAACAGTTGTATTATCAAGACAAATCTCAGAGCTTGGCATTTATCCTGCTGTTGATCCGCTGGATTCAACCAGCAGACAGCTTGACCCATTTGTTGTTGGTGATGAGCACTATGAGGTTGCCCAAGGAGTTCAACAAATCTTACAAAGATATAACGAACTGAAAGACATTATTGCAATTCTTGGTATGGATGAGCTTTCTGAAGAGGATAAAGAGTTGGTAGCTAGAGCAAGAAAGGCACAAAGATTCTTATCTCAACCCTTCTTTGTTGCAGAAATCTTTACTGGTACACCGGGTAAATATGTTTCATTAGAAGACACTATTAAGGCTTTCAAGGGTATTCTAAATGGTGATTATGACCACCTACCTGAACAAGCTTTTTATATGGTAGGTACTATAGAAGAGGCAGTAGAAAAGGCTAAGACGCTATAAAATGAGTACCATTAAGATCAATATAGTTTCCTCAAGCGAAGAAATATATTCTGGTGAAGCCACTATGGTATATGCGACCGGGACTCTTGGTGAGCTTGGTATAGCTCCTGGCCATACACCTCTTCTGACAGGTTTAGCCGCAGGCCCGGTTAGAGTTCAAAACGGCACTGAAGAAGAGGCATTTTTCTGCTCTGGAGGTTTTTTAGAGGTACAGCCAGACCTGGTAACAGTTTTATCTGATACTGCAGAAAGAGCTGAAAGTCTTGATGAATCTGAGGCAATCAAGGCTAAAGAGGCTGCAGAACAAGAGTTGGCAAATAAAGACGCAAGCCTTGATTATGCAAAAGCATCTGCGCAACTAGCTGAGGCTGTGGCGAGACTAAAAACTATTCAAAAATTACGCAAAAACCAGTAAGGTATACATTTAACCTTATTTAACAGTGGACATTCATACTATAGTTCTTGCAGCCGGAGAGGGTTCAAGAATGCAATCAAATAGAGCAAAACCCCTCCAAAGAATTGGCGGAACCTCTATGCTGGAAAAAATATGTGTGACAGCCGGATCAATAAGCCCAAAAGTTACACTAGTTGTAGGCTATGACAAAGATTCTGTTATAAAAGAATCCAATGCTTACAATCTAGATATTTCTATAGCAGATCAACCAAAACCTATTGGGACAGGAGATGCTGTTAGGTGTGGAATAGCAAAAGTTGAAAACGGCACTAAAGTTTTAGTTCTTTATGGCGATGTCCCGCTTATAAAAAAAGAGACCCTTAGAGAGTTAATAAATAGTTCTGATAATGGATTATCGATATTAACTACCGTTTTAGAAAACCCTTATGGGTACGGCAGGGTAAAAAAAGACGACTTCGGGAATGCTTTATCAATAGTTGAAGAAAAAGACGCTACCGCTAATGAAAAAAATATAAATGAAATTTTTACTGGAGTGCTTTGTGGACAAAAAGAGCTTATTGAAAACGGGCTGACTGAATTAAATAATGATAACGCTGCAGGAGAATTTTATTTAACTGATTTAGTTTCTATAATTAGCAAGAAAGGGTATAAAATTAAAACATACAATACATCTAACAATGAGGTTAAGGGTGCAAATAGCAAAGCCGAGCTAGCCGAGCTAGAGCGGATATACAGAGAAATGAAATCAGAAGAGCTTATTAACAAAGGCGTTACAGTAGCCGACCCAGCAAGGCTTGATATAAGAGGGGAGGTTGAGGTGGGCAAAGATTGCCTGGTGGATGTAAATGTTATATTAGAAGGAAACATCGTTCTTGGTGACAATGTTCATATTGGACCTAACACAGTTTTAAAAAATGTAACCATTGGAAATAATTCAAAGATAGAGGCTTTTTCGCACCTTGAGAGCGCCACAGTCGGAGATGGTTGCGTGATAGGCCCCTATGCAAGACTTAGAGAGGGAAGCAATATTCAAAACTCAGCAAAAGTTGGTAATTTTGTAGAGACTAAAAATTCAACACTTGGCACTGGTTCTAAGGCAAATCATTTTACCTATCTCGGCGATACGGAGATTGGAGCATCAACAAACATTGGAGCTGGAACAATAACTTGTAATTATGATGGCACCAACAAACACAAAACACTGATTGGGAATAAAAGCTTTATTGGAAGCAACACCTCACTTGTTGCCCCGGTTACAGTTGGATCAAATGCAACAGTTGCCGCTGGATCTGTTATAACAAAAGATGTTCCAGATGGAGCGCTTGGTGTTGGAAGATCAAAACAAAACAATAAAGAAAACTGGTCTAAGAAAAAGGATTAACTATGTGTGGAATTATAGCAGCTGCTTCTAATAGGAATGTTGGAAAGCTTTTGGTGCAAGGGCTTCACAAAATGGAATACAGAGGATATGACTCAGCAGGCATTGCTCTTCATCAAGATGATGGCATAGCCCATCTTCGAACTCTTGGAAAAGTTCAGCTCCTTGAAGAAAAAATGATTGCTGAAAAACCAAAAAGCAAATTAGGCATTGCTCATACAAGATGGGCGACCCATGGAGAGCCATCGGAGATTAACGCTCACCCCCACATGTCTCAAGATTCTGTTTATATAGTTCATAACGGTATTATTGAAAATTATATTGAGCTTAGAGAAGATCTTAAAAAAGATGGCTATGAATTTATATCCCAAACAGATTCAGAACTAATAGCCCACATGCTTGATTTTTACATCAATCAAGGCCAATCAATGATAGATGCTATGTATTCAGCAAAAGATAAACTTGAGGGAGCCTA
Source organism: Gammaproteobacteria bacterium (assembly GCA_965656035.1). Taxonomy (GTDB): domain Bacteria; phylum Pseudomonadota; class Gammaproteobacteria; order Magnimaribacterales; family D2472; genus SCGC-AAA076-P13. The sequence continues at coordinate 4,512 of CBFHIO010000053.1, forward strand.
CGCGATCGCAGCTATTGATATAAAAGACAATTCTAATTTGGTTATAGCAAGAAATAAGTCACCTCTTTTAATAGGAATTGGAACCGACGAAATGTTTGCGGCCTCTGATCCACTTGCTTTAGCTCAACAAACCAATGATTTTGTTTTTTTAGAAGACGGCGATGTAGCTCAGATTTCTGCAAACTCCTTCACAATTTACGATGAGTCTAAAAAAGAAATAAATAGAGAGATCACTCACATTGATATTACAGCTCAAGCCACTTCAAAAGGTAGCTTTAAACACTACATGGAAAAAGAAATTTATGAACAGCCAGAGGCTGTCTCAAACACCATTGATGGAAGAATTGGTGGCGAGGATGTATTAGATAATATTTTTGGTTTGGGTTCTAGTGATTTATTTTCACAAGTACAACGAATACAAATAGTAGCATGTGGAACAAGCCTTCACGCAGGAAGAGTTGCGGCTAACTGGTTCTCATCCATAGCCGAACTTCCCTCTCAGATTGATTACGCCAGCGAATATAGATATAGAAATCCTCATGTAGATAAAAATTCATTACTAATTACTATTTCTCAATCAGGCGAAACAGCTGACACCTTGGCTGCATTAAATTACGCAAAAGAAAAAGATTATCTTTCAACGCTAACAATTTGTAACGTGCCCACAAGCTCTTTGGCTCGAGAGTCAGATTTTGCACTGTTTACCAATGCAGGGCCTGAAATAGGTGTTGCTTCGACTAAAGCCTTTACTACTCAACTGGCAGGATT
>CBFHIO010000054.1:0-5192 GCA_965656035.1 Gammaproteobacteria bacterium
AATACTATTCTTTAGAGGGTGTTACAGGGTTAATGCAAACAATACAAACACTTTCTGACAAAAACCTGACATCCAATAGGGTTTTGGGGATAATAAGGACAATGGTAGACATGAGAAACAACCTTGCTAAAGAGGTGTCGGATGAGTTGGAAAAACACTTTTCGGGACTGGTTTTTAACACCCTTATACCCAGAAACATAAAACTTGCCGAAGCACCAAGCCATGGCGTTTCTGGTGTTAAATATATGCCAACCTCTTATGGCGCAAAGGCCTATTTGGCTCTTGCTGGAGAGCTTATAAGAAAGGTGGAATATGTCTGAACAAAACAAAATTTTAAACAAGGGGTTGGATGCTTTGTTGGGTCAAAATACCAACCATAGCCAAAAAAGCATCAAAAATTTGCCTGTTGAAGACATTAACCCAGGAAGATTTCAACCAAGAACAAATTTTGACGAAGAAAAGCTTTTAGAGCTAACAAACTCCATAAAAAACCATGGAGTACTTTCACCAATTCTTGTTAGAGAGGTGGGCTTAAACAAGTACGAGGTTATAGCAGGAGAGAGAAGGCTAAGGGCTTCAAAAAGCGCTGGGCTTAAAACAATTCCCACCCTAATCGATCAAAAACAAGACAAAGACGCCCTAGAGTCAGCCTTGATAGAAAACCTTCAAAGAGAGGACCTTAACGCCGTTGAAGAAGCGCGAGGCTATGACAGGTTAAAAAGAGAGTTTGGTTTAACCCAGGATGAGGTTGCTGTGTCAACGGGCAAGGCTAGAAGCACAATTGCAAACTCTTTAAGGTTGCTGTCTTTGCCAGCAAAAGTGTTAGATATGCTTTCTTCTGGGCAGATTGAAAAAGGTCATGCCAAACTTCTGGCATCAATGAGCCCACTAGAAGCAGAGAAAGCAGCAGACAACATCACAAAAAACAAACTTACAGTAAAAGATTTAACAGGAATAACCTCAAAAAAAATTAACAAAAAAAGATCAGTCCAGGCAAAAGATAGAGATCTTTTAATTGTTGAAGAGGAGATGTCTGAAAACTTTGGCCACAAGGTTGAAATAGAAGCAAAAAATAAAAAATCAGGCAAGGTTGTTATTAATTACAATACCAAAGATGAGCTAGAGTCTATAATTTCTAAATTAAAAACTTAACCGTAAAAAACTTTCAGTTTAAAAGCAAAACAACTTGTTTATAGGACCATAAATTTCTATAATTCGCAGCATTAAATTATACAAAAAACTATCTTTTGAGCACGCTTCAAAAAACACTATCCAAGAATAAGCTGATTCTAGCTTTATTTTTAACCCTTTTAGCTTTTGGGATATACAAAGATATTTTATTTTTAATAGCCGCACCAGCTTATTTAGGTTTAATTTCTGCTTTTTATTACATTGGATCAAAAATTTCAGACCACACAATTAATATTTTTTATAGCTGGTCTATAAAATGGGCTATTTTTATACTTTCTCTTGTTTTTACAGGATTATATATGGAGGCTGCCTTTATTCCAGCAATGCTGCTATACGTATTAATCAACTCAACAATTAATCCAACAATGTTCGCACCAAAACAAAAGCTTATAACATAATGGCAAAAGAACTCACAACAGATTCATACATAGACCATCACCTTACAAACCTAACGTGTGGTCGTGTTGGTGTGGATGAGAGCGCTGGTATTTATAACTCATTTTGGACCTGTGATCCTTATATGGTTGATAAGATGGGTTTTTGGGCTTTTCACGTGGATTCTTTGTTTTGGTCGGTCTTGTTAGGCGGGTTATTTATTTTTTTATTCAAAAAAGGGATGCCAAAAGACACCAACCCTTCCACAGTCCCAACAGGGATGCAAAATTTTGTGGAAATGTGTATAGAGTTTGTCGAAGACAACGTCCAGTCTTTATTTGGTTCTGTTAAAAACACCCTAATCGCCCCGCTTGCTCTGACCGTTTTTGTTTGGATATTGTTGATGAACTTAATGGACCTTGTTCCAGTAGACTTCTTGCCTGTCCTTGCTGGCCATATTGCCTATGCAGTTGCTGGTGGAAGTGTTGACTGGATTACAAGCCCAGAATCTTTTTACTTTAAAGTTGTGCCAACCACAGACCCAAACATAACGCTTGGAATGGCGTTCGCAGTTTTTATTTTAACCATTTACTACAGCATTACGGTTAAAGGTTTAAAAAACTTTGTTGCTGAGCTAACCCTACACCCGTTTGGTAAATGGCTAATACCTGTAAACCTTTTTTTAGAAATAGTAAACCTGATAGCCAAACCAATATCTTTGGCTTTAAGGCTTTTCGGAAATTTGTATGCAGGTGAAATGATCTTCATTTTGATTGCCTTAATGTTGTTTTTTAGTAGTATACCTATAGGCGTTCTGGGTTTTGGCCTGCATTTGGTTTGGGCCCTTTTTCACATTTTGATTGTGGCATTGCAGGCATTTATTTTTATGGCGTTGACCATCGCATATTTGTCGATGGCACATGAAACAGAGGAGCACTAGCCCTCTAATTTAAAGGAGAAAAAAATGGAATATAGTATCTTAGCAGCAGGAATTACAATGGGTTTTGCATCAATTGGTGCTGGTATTGGTGTGGGGCTTTTGGGCAGTAAATTTATTGAAGCAATAGCAAGACAGCCAGAACTAGCTCCATTTCTACAAGGTCGATTCTTTTTGGTTATGGGTTTAACCGATGCGGTTCCTATGATTGGAGTTGGCTTGGGTATGTACATGTTATTTGCTCTTTAAATAAATTATTGGTTAATAAGATATGAACATAAACGCAACCTTACTTGCACAGGCCGTTGTAATGGTGGTGTTTGTGGCTATATGTTGGAGGTATGTATACCCACCAATATTGGCAACAATGCAAGAAAGAGAAAAAAAGATATCTGATGGTCTTGAGGCTGCAAAAAAAGCTGACGATTCCTTGGAAGAAGCAAAACTTGCTTTTGATAAAGAAATAGATAAAGCAAAAGCAGATGCGGCTGAAATTCTTGAAAAGGCTAACAATAGAGCATCTCAAATAGTTAAAAATGCATCATCTAAAGCTGAAGCTGAGGCTGAGAAGATATTGACTGCTGCGGCAACCAATATAGAAAACGAAACCAACAAAGCAAAAGAAGAACTAAGACAGCAAATGTCAGACATTATTATTGAAACAACACAAAAAATTCTAGGTGACGAGGTTTCAAAAGAGAAACATGAAGCTATTTTAAAGAAGGCTGCTGAGGAATTATAAAAGTTGATAGAGTTAACCCCACTAGCTAGACCTTATGCAAAGGCATTGTTTGCCTCAGCGGTTGAGTCTAATACCTTAGACGGCATGGCTAATGAGTTAAACGTTATGGCTGCAGCCTCCAAAGAGGATGGGTTTATAAATACCATTGAGAGCCCAACTTTATCCAGGCAAGAAATTGTAGATACTTTAGTTAAATTGTTTGATGACAGCATTTCAGAAACATCTAAAACACTCCTTTCAATACTGGCTGAAAACAAGCGATTAAATCTTCTCGAGCCTATTTTTTCAATCTATCAAGACTTGCTCGAAAAGCACAAAAAACAAAAATCTGTTGAGGTGTTTGTTGCTTTTGATCCAAGCAGCTCTTCTAAAAACCATATAGAGGAAAAAATAAAAGCTACCTATGGTAGCGATGCTAATATTTATTTTTCAAAAGACCCAAACATTCTGGGCGGCCTATCAATAAAGATAGGTGACGAAACTTTAGATCTTTCTATTAGAGGGAAGATTAACAAGCTTATAAACCAATTAAATTTTTAAGGTGAAAACATGAGTCAATTAAATCCATCAGAAATTTCCAGCGTATTAAAAGAGAAAATCGCGGGTCTTGATCTTTCGGCTGAAAGAAAAAACGAAGGAATCGTGGTTAGCGTCTCCGACGGTATTGTAAGAATACACGGTATGGGCGATGTTATGTATGGTGAGGTTATTGAGTTTGATAATGGAACAAAAGGAATGGCTTTAAACCTCGAACAGGATTCGGTTGGAGCTGTTGTGCTTGGAGACTATTTAGAAATTGTAGAAGGACAAAAAGCGGTTTGTACTGGAAGGGTTTTAGAGGTTCCTGTTGGTGAGGCTCTTCTTGGAAGAGTTGTAAATACCCTGGGAACACCAATTGATGGCAAGGGTGAAATAAAGGCTGAGAAAAATATGCCAGTTGAGGTTGTTGCTCCTGGTGTTATTGCTCGTCAATCGGTTGACCAACCTGTACAAATTGGATTAAAGGCTGTTGATGCTATGGTGCCAATTGGAAGAGGCCAAAGAGAGCTAATTATTGGAGACAGACAAACAGGCAAAACAGCTGTTGCAATCGATGCAATAATCAATCAAAAAGGAACCGGTATTAAATGCATCTACGTTGCCATAGGCCAAAAACAATCAACGGTAGCCAATGTTGTAAGAAAGCTTGAGGAATATGGAGCAATGGAGCATACGATTGTAGTCTCAGCTACGGCCGCAGACCCAGCTCCAATGCAATATCTTTCAGCTTATGCAGGTTGCACAATGGGTGAATACTTTAGAGATAAGGGTGAAGACGCACTAATCGTATATGACGACCTATCAAAACAGGCTGTAGCTTATAGACAGGTATCACTTCTACTTAAAAGGCCTCCAGGAAGAGAGGCATATCCCGGCGATGTCTTTTACCTTCACTCAAGACTTTTAGAAAGAGCTGCAAGGGTTAGCGCTGATTATGTTGAACAAGTAACAGGCGGCAAGGTTAAGGGTAAGACGGGGTCTTTAACAGCGTTACCAATTATTGAAACGCTGGCTGGAGATGTATCAGCGTTTGTTCCAACAAACGTAATTTCCATTACTGATGGACAAATATATCTAGAAACTGAATTATTTAATTCAGGCGTTAGACCAGCGATTAATCCAGGGCTTTCGGTTTCTAGGGTTGGCGGCTCTGCACAAACAAAGATTATGAAAAAATTAGCCGGAGGCGTTAGAACAGCACTAGCTCAATATCGTGAACTAGCAGCATTCTCTCAATTCGCATCCGATCTTGATGATGCTACAAAACAACAGCTTGCAAACGGTAAGGCATTTACTGAATTATTAAAGCAAAAACAATACGCTCCAATGAGTGTTGCCCAACAAGCGCTTAGTCTGTTTGCTGCTGACAGAGGATATATGGCAGATGTTGAAGTGGAAAAAATTCTC
>CBFHIO010000055.1:0-5089 GCA_965656035.1 Gammaproteobacteria bacterium
AGCTTGCAAATGTAGTTTTAATCTCTTTCGCTACCCTCATTCTCATTTGACCAAACTTCTCCATTCCAATTCTTCCAATCATTGGGGTTAACAACCAACCACCAAGACCCCATGACATTCCATAAGATCTTTTTAAAATAGTTGGAGATTGATCTAAACCCCCATAGATATAGACTTGTTTGTATGTATCAGAGCCGTATCTGCTATATTCTTTAGCTGTTTTATTAGCAGCAATTTCCATAGCAGCTAATATTTGACTCGGAAGTTCGCCATTATTTCCTCCACCAGTTGCATCAAAGCCTAGGGTAGCTCCAGTAGCAACTAAAGCAGATACCAAATCATCCATAAAACTATCGTCGCTTGTATTACAAACGTATTCAGCTCCAAGATTTTTTAAAAGCTCTACCTGCTCTGATTTTCTAACTATGTTTACTAAAGGTACATTGTCATCTTTACAAATCTTTACTAGCATTTGACCAAGATTTGATGCTGCTGCAGTGTGAACAAGAGCTGTATGATTTTCCATTTTCATAGTCTCTATAAAAGATAATGCAGTCAAAGGATTCACAAATGAAGAAGCTGCCTCTGAGGGCAATGTACCTTCATCCATAACTAAACAGTTTGCAGCTGGAACGCATCTATATTGAGAATACATTGCTCCACCAGCCAACCCTACTGTTTTACCAATCAAGTTTTTTACATTTTCTCCAGCATCTACAATAACGCCAGCACCCTCATTACCAACTTGCATCGATTGGTCTAATCTAGGCTTCATAGCGTTCATTAAAGCAGGGTGAATTTTCATAGTTGTTACCATTTCATCGCCAGAACCTGATGTGCTTAGAGATGAAATATCAGCAGCAAAGCTTAAAAGAAGTCCAAGATCAGAGGGATTAATTGGAGCCGCTTCAACTTTTACAAGAACCTCATCTGCAGCAGGAGTAGGTATTGCTGAGAGTTGTATTGAGAGCTCTATATTTCCTTCATTTGTAACTAGCGAACGAATTTCTTTAGAATTAGACATAATTTTCTCCAATATGAATCTGAATATAATAACTTATAAAAATTTAAAGTTACTTGATTAAAGTCGATATTTTTTCTATTAGGTCTTTGACTGCTGGTTTATTTTCTTTTATTTCATCAATGGTTAATCCATCAAGTTCATGAGGAAATACTAGCCACTCATCAGTTTCATGAAGATAAAAATCAGGCTTTCTCTCAGTTTTATTTTTAGTTGGCTTGAAATAAGGGGTTGCAACTTTAATCTCAGGTGTATTTTTCTTACATGCTGCCTTAAGGTCGTTAATAATTTGTTGAATTGATAATCCAGTATCATGCACATCGTCTACAATTAGTAATGAATCCTCTGATTCGAGCTGCCTTATTACATAATTTAATCCATAAACTGTTACATTTGAGTTATGTTTGTCTATTCCTGAGTAATGAGATGTTCTGATGGCGATATGATCAGAAGATACTCCCAATACTTCTAAAAATTCTTGAACAGCTATACCAATTGGAGCTCCACCTCTCCATACACCAATAATGTAATTTGGACGAAACCCACTTTCATAAACATTCCAAGCAAGCTTGAATGAATCTTCAAGCAGTTGATCGGGCTGTATAAAAGTTTTTTTCATTTTCAAATGCTCTACGAGTACGCGCTTGAGAACAACTCGTACTCATTTAAATAAATATAGAACTAGTAGCTTTTCCTTACTCTTAAAATAAATTGTCTTGGTGGTATCAACTCAATACCAGTTCCAGCAACACCAAAGACATCAGTCATTGCAGAGTTAACGCCATCCTTATCTGATGCATTTAAAATCATGAAATCAATACCTGAAGTTTCACTAATCTCTATGCTAGTTGTTAAGTTAACGACAGTATAAGAATCAACCTGGTCAACAAATGGGCTGTTAAATACTCTTTGTTGAAAATCTCCTCTATGAATAACTTCTGCTGAAGCTCTAAGAGGTATTCCTGATTTTAATTTTCCATTATATTGAAGGCCAAAATTAGCTGTAAATTCTGGACTCTTTGCCAATTTATTGCCTTTAATATTTTCTCTTAGTGCATACCTTTGTGGTTCTTCACCAAAGAAATAAAGCTCTGATTTAATATTATCTAATGCCTCATAATCTGCAGTTATTTCTGTGTCTAAAGTAGAAATCCTTAGATCCATTGATAAAGAGTCGGATAGAATACCAATTAACTCTAACTCAACACCACTCATTTCTGACTCAGGTATATTTGCTACACCACCTCTATACACATCAGGGTCTGTAGATTGGAATTGCAAGTTTTCATAATCATACATAAATGCTGAAACATTCGCTCTCATTCTTCCCTCCATTAAGTCAGTCTTAAGACCAAGCTCAAATGCATCAATTATTTCACTCTTAAACAGAGGGTAGATAAGTTGTGGCGCCGGTTGTGCTCCAAAATTTTGCTCATCGTCTTCAGGCCATCCAAATGTTAGGTTACTGCCACCAGGCTTAAAGCCTTTTGTATAGGATGCATAAACCATAGTATCGCCATCAACGTCGTATTCAATAGCAAACTTACCAGTTTTCTCATCAACCTCATCTTCAATTAAGTAGGTTTGGAGCCCAAAGAAGTTTGTAACATCGCTTGAGAAAGAATCTTCGGTATATCTCATTCCAAAGATATATCTCATATTATCTTTAATATTATATGTAGCTTGTCCATAGACAGAGAATGACTCTCGAGTAGGGTATGCCTCGGATACAAAACCTAGCTCTGCATCATAAGCAGCAAAGCATATTCCTTCAAAAGGATTTGTTGCACAAATTGGAGCATGAACATATGGGGTAAAAGCACCATCCATTTGATCAAGAAGTTTTATATTGTTTACATCTTTTACTTCGTATATTGCATTCGCAATTTCATGATCGAAGTATAGAGCCCCTATAATCCAATCTATTTTTTCATTGATTGGTTCATTCGAAATCAAATTAACTTCAAGTGTTGTAGTCTCAACCACAGATGTTTCAGGCCTATACTCTGCTGCAATGTAGGGTATTCCTTCAAGAGGACCAGAGCCATGAACATCACCATAATTATGTCTATCATTGTCACGACTTACATATATATCATCTTCTTGTGCACTAGCAAGGATCTTTAAGTCGGCAAAACCAAGCTCTACATTTAATATAGCTGCAATAATTTCAGATGATAATTGATAGTCAGAAGCAGAATCTTGAGCTAATTTTCTTGGATTAGGTGTTGGATCATCCAAACCTTTCATAGCAGCACCGTTATTGTTTGCATCAAAAAATTGTCCAAATACTCTCAATGATGTTGTATCAGTAATATCAAAGAACCAATCTGATCTTAAACTAGTATGATTAGCATCATCCAAGTCCTGATTATTTAAAATATTTTTACTAAAACCGTCTCTATCTGTTGATACAACTGACATTCTAGTGGCAACTTTATCAGACAGTGGTATATTCACTGCTCCTCTAAATTTAGTCAGTCCATAGTTTCCTAAAGCTAAATCTGTTTTACCTTTAGTTTTATCAAAAGATGGTTTTTGGCTGATGACATTAATCGTACCACCGGTTGAGTTTTGACCGAATAATGTGCCTTGTGGACCTCGCAGGACTTCAATTCGTTCTAAATCAATAAAATCAGTTCTTAAAGAAAACTTAGATGCAATAAAAATACCATCCATATGTAGTGCTACCGAAGGAGCAGCTATAGCATTCTGATTTGTTTCATCACCAACACCTCTTATTGAGATAATTGTCTTATAACCTTCATTTTTTGCTACTGTTACACCAGGAGCAATTGCACTTAAGCCAACAAAATCTGTAATGTTTTTTGTTTCAAGCACATCCTCGGTTAATGCTGTAACAGATATTGAAACATCTTGAAGACTTTCATTTCTTTTTTCAGCCGAAACTATAACTTCTTCAATTGCACTATTTTGTGCATATGCATCAAAAGTTAGCATAAAGATTGCTGAAAAACACACTAAAGAATTTATTTTTGGAAATTCCATTATTTATTTATCCCCTTGTGCTTACGGTATAGGTTATTTACCGTAACACATTATTATTAATGTTAGTTATATAAGATAGAAGCAATTTACATGCCAAAAATAGCAATATAAAAATACAAGTAAATTAAGTAATATCACATTATAAATTGTAGAATAAATATGTAAATTACATTCCTTCAAAACCATGAAAAATTTTTTAGAAAGAACCTTTCAACTTGAATTAAATAACACTTCAATCAAGCAAGAATTTATAGCTGGCTTCACTACTTTCATAACAATGGCTTACATTATTTTTGTTAACCCGCAGATGATGGCGGCCAGTGGAATGGATCTTGGAGCAAGTTTTGTAGGAACATGTATAGCAGCAGCTATCGCATGCTTTGCAATGGGTTTTTATTCTAATTGGCCAGTAGGACTTGCTCCTGGAATGGGTCTAAATGCTTTTTTTACTTATACAGTTGTTGGTGAAATGGGTTATAGCTGGGAAGTTGCACTAGGGGCTGTTTTTTTAGCAGGTATTTTATTTGTAATCATAAGTATAACCCCTCTAAGACAGTGGATGCTAAACAGCATTCCTATGAATCTTCGAATCGCCATGGGAGCTGGTGTTGGTTTATTTGTTGGTTTTATTGGCTTAAAAACTGGCGGAATTATTGTGCAAAATGAAGCAACCTTTTTAAGCTTGGGTAATTTTAAAAATATTGAAACTCTTTTAGCAGCCTTAGGATTCCTTTTAATTCTAGTATTGGCTGTTAGGAAGGTTGTTGGAGCAATAATAATTGGAGTTTTGGCAGTTACTATCTCAGGTTTGTTGCTTGGCTTAATCCAATTTAATGGAATTGTTTCTTCACCGCCTGACTTAAAACCAATCCTATTTAAATTAGATATTATCGGTGCAATTGATGTTGCTATGATAAGCGTAATTATATCTTTTCTGTTTGTTAATCTATTTGATACAGCGGGTACTTTATTGGGGGTAGCATCTAGAGCAAATTTAATCCAGGATTCTGGAAAAATAGTAAATCTTGATAAGGCATTAAATGCTGACAGCACTTCAAG
>CBFHIO010000056.1:0-5031 GCA_965656035.1 Gammaproteobacteria bacterium
TTCTTTAATCCAAAAAAAGAATTTGATCTTATTAATTCATTGCTTAATAAGAATGGGTGGTTGGGAGTTATGACCTCTTTTTTAACGACCAATGAAGCCTTTGATTCATGGTACTACAGAAGAGATCCAACACATGTAGTATTTTATGCAGAGGAAACCTTTAGTGTTATAGCCAAACAAAGAAATTGGCATTGCGAAGTCGTTACCAAAGACGTAGTATTATTTAATAAAAATTAGCCGGGGAGGTTTATATGTTTAGTCACGTAATGTTAGGAGCAACTGACATTGAAAAATCAAAAATTTTCTACGATGCAACACTTGGCGTTCTTGGATCCAGGCCTGGGAAATTAACACTAGGACACGATGGGAAAAAAAGGTATATATATTTTATTGACAACAAAAATAGTTTTTTAATTACTGAGCCAATTAATGGCCAAAATGCTAGTCATGGAAATGGGGCTACTATTGGGTTCCATGCTAGCAGCACTGAAATGATTGATGCTTGGTATGAGGCTGGTAAAAATGCCGGAGGAACCGATGCAGAGTTATGTGAACCTCCTGGTATGAGAGAGGGCATGGGTATGAAATACTATCTAGCATATTTGCTAGATCCTTCGGGGAATAAAATTTGTACTATGTACAATGTTCCAAGAGATAAAAGTTAATGACTAAAACAGTTTTTATATATCTGTTTATCTTGCTAATTATTGCATCCATTGTTTATGGCCCTACAGCAGCAAGGCTTTATAAGTTAGCAAATCTATATAAAGAAGATAAGATTGCAAGCAATTTCATTAATATAGATAAGATTTTTCCAGTTTCGGAAAGAATACCACCTTCAGATAATCCTTATGTCTTTTCTAGAAAAGATTTTAATCTTCCTGCTACATATTATTTTGAGGGAGAGGAAATGAGTCTTGAGGAAGGGCTATCGCATTTTAAAACTGATGGTTTGATAGTCCTGCATAAGGGCGATTTGTTATATGAAAATTATTGGAACGGTAATACGTCAGCTAGTCAACATATAGCTTTTTCTGTTACCAAATCATTTGTTTCAGCACTAGTTGGTATTGCTCATCATGAAGGCTTGATAGACAGCATAGAAGACCCTATTACAAAATATTTACCTGATTTTAATGGAACAGGCTATGAGGGAGTTCGCATAAAAGATATCTTGCAGATGTCTTCAGGGGTTAAATGGAACGAAGATTATGCTGATCCAAAATCAGATATAAATAGATTTGGAAGAACGGTTGCAACAGGATCATCTTTTAGGGAATTTGCAAAAACTTTAACGAGAGAAAAAGAGCCTGGGACTTTCCACCACTACGTTAGTATTGATACTCAAATGTTAGGTTTATTGCTTGCTGAAGTAACTGGCATGCCCCTTAAAGATTATTTATATAAAAAACTATGGAACAAAATAGGAATGGAAGACGAGGCCTATTTTATAGTTGATAACGATGGTGTCGAAATGGCTCTTGGCGGGCTAAATGCAACATTAAGAGATTATGCAAAGTTTGGCTTATTGTATGCAAATAAAGGCGAATGGAATGGAGAAATCGTTGTGCCATCTGCTTGGGTTGATGCATCGCATGAAACTGACGCACCGCATTTAATACCTGGAGAGCATGAGCTTTCATCTTCGCCATGGGGCTATGGTCTTCAATGGTGGGTGCCCGGATTTCCTGATACGGACTTCACTGCTTCAGGTATTTACAATCAGTACATTTACGTAGACCCAATAAAAAATATCGTCATAGCAAAAACATCTTCAAACCATAGGTTTACCTCTGAAAAAGAATATTCAAAAGCAGCGCATGTGGCGATGTTTAGGTCGATAGCGGACAGTATTGAATGAGAAACATAAAAATCTTTTTAAAACAGCAAGAATATTTACATATAGTATAATGAAGAAGCTTATTTAAGCACTTTATTTGGGGGACAACATGGAAAGATATACAAATTTTAATGATTTTTATCCATATTATTTAAGCGAACATAGCAACAAGACCACCAAGTTGTTGCATTTTGTCGGCACAACCATAGCTATTTATCTTTATGTAAGATTTTTTATGACTTTTGATTTCCTGTACTTGCTGTATTCACTATTAGCTGGGTATGGTTTTGCTTGGGTCGGACATTTTTTTATCGAAAAAAATAAACCGGCTACCTTTAAGTATCCTTTTTGGAGCTTTATTGGAGACCATAAGATGTACCTAGAAATTCTTCAGGGCAAACATAAAATTTTTTAAGAACTTATGGAAACTTATCAAGTAATTATTTTAGGTTTGTTTTTGGGCCTTGTTTGTCTAGAGATAGTTTTTACAAATTTTTTTAACAAACACAATCAGCGCCCAAAAGATGTAGTTGTTGAAACTTTTGGATTCTTTCAATTAAACTTTCTTGCCCTTCCTTTGGTTTTTGGTCTTGGATACGGGCTGGCTGAGACATTTTTTCCATCAAGTAAAGGGTTAATTTCTGATTGGGGGTTTTTTGCAATATTTGGCTTGCTTTTAATCTTTGATGATTTGACTCAATACTGGTGGCACAGAACCTGTCATAATGTTCCGGTCCTATATAACCTCCATCGGTCTCATCACGATTCTGAATATTTATCAATAAGAGTAGTTTTTAGAAATGCTCTTTTATACTATTTATTAATGCCAGGCCTTTGGTTTGCTGGCATTCTTTTTTACTTGGGTTCAGGATGGGTTTACGCCTACTACATTGTGATAAAACAAGCGGTAATCTTTGGAGCACATACTGACTTAAGATGGGATAAGAAACTTTATGAGATTAAGTGGATGAGTCCAATTATGTGGGTTCTTGAAAGAACTATATCAACCCCCTCAACTCATTGGATGCATCATGGCAAGCACTTAAGCGATGAAAATACTCACTATAAAGGTAACTACGGTAACTTATTATTTATTTGGGATATTATTTTTGGTACCGCAAAAATAACAAGGAAATATCCTAAAGAAGTGGGCGTAGAAAACTTGTCAGAAGCATCTGCATTAACACAATTATTTTGGCCAATTTTTAGATCGCCCCAAGAATCAAAAACTGAAAAAGTTTAAATGACAGTAAAGGATTCTTTCTTCTGGGAGAGTCCTCCATGTGGTGATGGAAAGCAAAAATACCTTTCTTCTTAAATATAGTAAAATATATACACTAATAATATATATATTGGGGAGATATGCATATGATTAGTGGAATTACTTATATAGGCTGGTTTCACACCATTGTTGGAATACCGGCTATAGCAGCTGGGCTTTATCTTCTGCTCAGAGATAGATTTATTTATATAGATAAAGGGTTAGCAAAATTTTATTTAATAGCTACCGTTATAACCTCAGCATCTTCATTATTTATATACAGAGCAACTAGTACATTTAATTTGGCTCATGCTCTATCAGTAATGACTATTTTAGCTGTTCTCTTTGCCTATATTCTTCATAAAAAGAGTATTTTTGGATTTTTAAATATTTATCTAAAACAACTAGCCCTAACAGGAACAGTTTTTTTTAGCATGTTGCCAACAACAGCTGAGGTGCTTCAAAGAATTCCACCAGGCAACCCGTTTGCTACTTCAATAGAAGACCCGTTAGTACAAAATTTTTATATGTCATACGTTGTTGTTTTTGGAATTTTTGCGCTTAAACAGATTTATAAAATTTCAAAAGGAGCGGTAGATGAAATTCAATAATTATAACGATTTAGTAAATGCCTCAAAAGAGGCTCAGAAAAAGTGGCGGATGGTTCCAGCCCCACAAAGGGGAGAGATAATAAGAAAATTTGGTAATGAACTAAGGAATCAAAAATCTTCTCTTGCAAAAATGATTACCAAAGAAGCAAGAAAAATTGTTTCTGAGGCAGAGGGCGAGGTGCAAGAAGCTATTGATATGTGTGATTTTGCGACTGGTTTAAGCAGACAGCTATATGGATTAACAATGCCTAGCGAAAGGCCTAATCATAGGTTGCAAGAATTATGGCAGCCGCTTGGAGTGGTTGGCTGTATTACAGCATTTAATTTTCCAATGGCTGTTTTTGCTTGGAATTTTTGTTTAGCTTCTGTATGTGGAAATAGTATTATTTGGAAACCAAGCCCCCATGCCAAAGGATGCGCTGACTCAATAAAAAAAATATGGGACGAAGTTGCCGTTGATCATAAAGATTTAGTACTTATCCTTAATGGAGGTAATGAAGAAGCCAAAGCTTTATGCAAAGATTCAAATATTCCTCTTATATCTGCTACTGGAAGCACTCAAATGGGTAAAGAGCTTGCTCCATTAGTTTCTGCAAGATTGGGCAGAACATTATTGGAGCTCGGCGGCAATAATGCAGCAATCATTTGCTCAACAGCTGACTTAGACTTAACTGTAAAAGGAGTAACATTTTCTGCAGCAGGGACAACGGGACAAAGATGCACCACACTAAGACGTGCTTTTGTTCATGAAGATATTTATGAAGAATTTATGGAAAAATTATTTGCATATTATGCGACTTTAAAAGTTGGTGATCCTTCAGACAGGTCATCTCAATTAGGACCGCTAATTTCAAAAGAAAGCTTCGATAATATGCAGGCAGTATTGAAATCACTCAAAGAAAAGAATGTAAAAATTTATGGCGGACAAAGGCTTGAGGTTGGCGACTTAAAAGAGTTTTATGTAATGCCAGCTATTGTTGAGGTATCTAAAATAGAGGATGAAATGCTTGCAGAAACCTTTGCACCAATTCTTTATATTAAAAAGTTTTCAGAGCTCAAAGACGCAATCCGTATGCAAAATAATGTAAAACAAGGACTAAGCAGCTCCATTTTTACTAATGATGTAAGAGAGTCAGAATTATTTTTGAGCTCTGAGGGAAGTGATTGTGGTATTGCTAATGTAAATATTGGTACAAGCGGTGCTGAAATTGGTGGCGCTTTTGGTGGTGAAAAAGATACCGGTGGAGGTAGAGAATCAGGCTCAGACTCATGGAAGGCTTACATGAGACGAGTCACTGCCACTGTTAATTATGGAAGCG
>CBFHIO010000057.1:0-5009 GCA_965656035.1 Gammaproteobacteria bacterium
AACATCTTCAGGTGATAAGACCTCGGGAAGGTAGCTTGGAGCCTTAGGAGCGGTGATTAAATCAAAAGGAGAAGATTCAACTATTGAATTTTTTTTTAAAAATTTAAAGAAACCCTTTGCAGATGAAAGGTGTCTTTGTATGCTTTTTGGATTATTGTTTGATGCATATAGACTTCCAAGCCATCCTGAGCATACCGCCTCATCTATATCACTGTATGTAACAATATTTATAGATTGTAAATATTTAGATAATTTTTCTAGGTCTCTCTTATAAGAGCTGGTCGTATTTCTTGAAAGATTTTTAACCTCGGCAATATAGTTTATATAAAGATTTAAATCTTTATATACAAAATATTTATCAGGCATTCAGGTTGTCTAATGATTGAAACTTTTTCTCTAAGATATCTCGAACATATTGGATAAAAGTTGTGTCCTCATCTCCTAAGTATCTAGTTCTCTCGTAACTTCCGAGCTTAAGCATCCCTATTTCAGATTTATTTACTAAAACTGCTATAGCAAGCGATTCAACCCTGCTATCTGAAAAAAGAAATTCCATTTTTTCATTTGAAAAAGATCCACAATATATGGCACCATTATGAAAAGACATGCCTGTATTTTTTTCTATGTCATCTATTTCTGCATTTGAATAAAAGCTTAATTGACAATTATTAACGTTAAAGCTCTTTTTAAAATCATTTTGCACAGTCCTAATCACATCATTTTTATTCGATGCTCCTAAAATAGCTAAAGTTAACTCTTTTGATTTATTAAACAGGTCTTCATTAAGCTTAGCAGTTTTAACAAAAGAGGTTAAAAGATTCATTAAATCTTTTTGTTCATCTCTAAGTTTACTTATTTGCCTTTCAAGTAAAGAGGAGGTGGTGCTCGACGAGTCTTTAAACTTCATTTCAGTGAGAAGAGACTCTCTTGACTCAAAGAAATCTAAATTATCAAGCAAAAACAGCTCGACATCTTTTGGATTCAACTTATCAGACATCTACTTTACCTGAGTATACATATTTGGCCGGTCCCATCATTTCTATATTAGCACCATTCTTCTTAATAAAACTTAATTCACCCCCGGGAGACACGGTTTTAAATTTATCTTTAATACACAGTGATGCTACTGCTAGTGATGCTGATCCACATGAAAATGTTTCACCCACACCGTTTTCATAAGTTCTTATTTCAGCTGTTTGCCCTATTGCTTTATATATGGTCAAGTTAATTCCACTAGGTTTTATTATTTTTTCAAGATTTTTATATATTAAATTAAGATTTTTATTTTTTACCGAAGATGATCTAATACAAAGATGCATATTTCCTGCATTAACGATAATAAATTTATCAGAAATAAATTTTGAAATTTTGAGCTCTAGCTTGGTGTCAATATGAACAGAGGGCATTTGAAGTGAAGCCTTAATCTGATTTTTATGTGGCTCACAAACCACTAATCTATTTTTAGTTTTAAATATTATCGATTTTTTGGGAGCAAAATTATTTCTCCAAATATAAGAAGCTGCACATCTTATTCCATTGAGACACATTGAGGCTTCACTACCATCGGCATTAAAGAATCTTGTTGAAAAATCATAATCATCTTTTTTTGGGAGCTCAATTAATATGACTTGATCAAAACCAATACCAAAATTTCTATCGGAGAGTTTTTTAATCTTTAATTTTGATAATTTATAAGGATTTTCTATTGAGTTCAGAACGATAAAATCGTTTCCATTCCCATGCATTTTATCAAAACTAACCATGTTAAATTCTTTCCTTTTCAAGAAGGTCATCAAGTGTTTCTCTTATACGAATAACTTTAGATTGATCTCCGTCAACAAGAATTTCACATGCTTTTGGTCTGGTGTTATAGTTTGATGCCATAACAAAACCATAGGCTCCAGCGTCCTTGACAGCAAGTAAATCGCCCTCTTGTGCAGCAACTAATGCATTCTTGGCTAGAAAATCAGATGACTCGCACACTGGGCCGACGATATTCCATTTCCTATTATCATCTTTTTTTTCTTTTATGTTGCATATGTTGTGATGAGCTTTGTAAAGAGAGGGTCTCAAAAAATCATTCATAGCCGCATCGACAATCAAGAAATTATCTTTTATGTATTCAACCTTTGTGAGGAGAATTCCTGAATTTGCTGAAATACTTCTGCCAGGCTCTAATATTAATCTTTCTTCTCTATTTTTAAACTTTTCTTCAAGACAGGAAATAAGTTCATTGGGTGACGGTGGCTCTTCATTGTCATAAGAAATGCCAAGACCGCCACCAAGATCTAAAAAATCTAATTTAATATAAGAACTTCTAAGATTATCAGCTAATTCAAATATTTTATCTGCTGATTCGATGTACCCATCAAGATCTAAAATTTGTGATCCAATATGACATGCAAGACCTACCATAGTGAGACCATTAGACTGGTGTGCATACTTACATAAATCAATAATCTTGTTTGAATCAGAGATCCCAAATTTGTCCCCTTTTCTTCCTGTAGTTATATAATCATGCCCTCCAGAGTCTATATCAGGATTAATTCTTATTGAGATAGGTGCTTGATAACCAATATTATTGGCTACTTTCTCAATTCTGAATAGTTCGGATTCAGACTCTACATTAAAAGATAAAATGCCGCTTTTAATTCCAAGTTCTATCTCATTAGTTGTTTTGCCTACACCAGAGAAAATAATTTTTTTGGGATCGGCTCCTATTGATATAGCTCTGTGAAGCTCGCCGCCAGAAACGATATCAAATCCGCAACCAGTATCTTTAATTATTTTTAATATAGATAAGTTGCTAAGTGATTTAACTGCAAAACAGGCAAGATTTGAGGAGTTTGTGAATGAATCTACATATGATTTGGCATTATCTTCTATCATTTTCTTTGAATAAATATAAGAGGGAGTTCCAAATTTCTCTCCTATAGTTGCAACATCAACGCCCTCACAATGCAGGTTGCCATTTATATATGTGAATGTGTTCATTGTATTTCTATTATAAGGTGCGAACTTATCAAGGGGCCTTTGACACCACAGCTAGATATCGATACCAAAAACAGCAAACTAAATATAATTTTGATTAAATTCATAGTGCGTATTATGGGCAATTATGCCCATAATTGCACAAATTAAGATTAATATTTGTAGGATTCTTCTTTAAATGGCCCTTCCTGAGGAACATTAATATAATCGGCTTGATCTTTTGTAAGCTTAGTTATAACACCTCCAAAACCTGCAACCATCAAGGAGGCAACCTCCTCATCAAGCTTCTTAGGCAGAACCTCAACAGTAATCATTTCTGCCTTTCTATCTTCATCATTTATATTTGCAAAACCTTGCTTAAATAAATGTATTTGTGCCAGTACTTGGTTTGCAAAAGATCCGTCCATGATTCTACTTGGATGACCAGTGGCATTACCCAGATTAACTAATCTTCCTTCAGCTAAAAGTATTATGTAGTTTTTGCTAGAAAGATCTGGTGCCCCATCTGGTTTTGTATCCCTAAAAATTCTATGGACCTGTGGTTTAATCTCCTCCCAGTAGAACTCATTTCTTAAAAAAGCTGTATCTATTTCGTTGTCGAAATGGCCAATGTTGCATACAACAGCAGTATTTTTAAGAGTAGTTAGCATCGCAGAATCGCAAACATTTACATTGCCTGTGGTTGTAACCACAAGGTCAACATCGCCCATAACCTGCATATTTATATCATCAGGATTTCTTGTAACCACGCCGTTTTTATAACATGAAACAACTGCAAAACCATCCATACAGGCCTGCATAGCACAAATTGGATCTGATTCAACAACACTTACAATCATTCCTTCTTGTGCAAGGCTGGCTGCAGAACCCTTACCCACATCACCATAGCCAATTACTAAACCTTTTTTACCTGACAATAACATGTCAGTACCTCTTTTTAATGCATCATTAAGACTATGCCTACAACCATATTTATTATCATTCTTTGCTTTGGTTACTGAATCATTAACATTGATTGCTGGAATTTTAAGCTCACCTTTCTCAAGCATTTCTTTTAGTCTGTGCACACCGGTAGTTGTTTCTTCTGAAACACCATGAATATTTTCTAGCATATCTGGAAATTTTGCATGAACCATAGATGTAAGATCGCTACCATCATCAAGAATCATGTTTGCATCCCATGGCTTACCATCTTTACAAATAGTCTGTTCTATACACCATTCATATTCTTCTTCAGTTTCACCCTTCCATGCAAATGTAGGTATGCCCTTCGCTGCCATTGCAGCAGCAGCATGATCTTGTGTTGAAAAAATGTTACATGACGACCATCTAAGCTCAGCCCCGAGGTCTACAAGAGTTTCCATTAAAACAGCTGTCTGGATTGTCATGTGTATGCATCCCATTATTTTTGCGCCAGCAAGCGGCTGCTCATCACGATACTTGTCCCTTAAGGCCATTAACGCTGGCATTTCATTTTCAGCTAACGAAATTTCTCTTCTACCAAATTCTGCAAGATTAATATCTGCTACTTTATAGTCATTTTCCATTTTTAATTTCCCTTTTTATATTGTTATTGTGCAATGTCTGCAGCTTTATCAGTTTTTTCCCAAGAAAGGTCAATATCAGACCTTCCAAAATGCCCGTAGGCAGCAGTTGGCAAATATATGGGCCTCTTTAAATCAAGCATATTAATTAAGCTCTTAGGCCTTAAATCAAATTCTTCTTCAACTACTCTTACAATAGCTTCCTTAGAAATTTTCTCACTATTAAATGTTTCTACATTAATAGATGTAGGTTTTGCAACACCGATAGCATATGAAACTTGAATTTCACAATAGTCAGCAAGCCCAGCTGCAACTATATTTTTTGCTACATATCTAGCTGCATAAGCTGCAGACCTATCAACTTTAGATGGATCTTTACCAGAGAACGCTCCGCCACCGTGTCGAGCCATACCTCCATAGGTATCAACAATAATTTTTCTTCCCGTTAGCCCGCAATCACCCACAGGACCTCCA
>CBFHIO010000058.1:0-4682 GCA_965656035.1 Gammaproteobacteria bacterium
TAAAAGAAAAGCACCACCTTCAATTTCATCTAACATAGACGATTTTAGTTTTGATTTTGATCAATCTCATAAAGTAGATATGAGCCTATGGCCTCCAGGGGAAAATGAGGCAGATGCAAGACTAAAAAGATTTTTAGATGAAAAGGTTGTTAATTACTCTAAAGATAGAAATGATCCGATTCTGGATGGAACAAGCAGGATTTCGCCATATCTTGCATGCGGAATAATTTCGCCAAAAAAATGTATTTTGGAGGCACTCAAGAAAAATAATTTTGAATTAAGCTCCGGAAAAACTGGTATTACTAAATGGATTGATGAAATCGTGTGGCGAGAGTTCTATAAAAATATAATGTTCTCATTTCCTAAGGTTAGTAAAGGGCAACCATTTCAAGATTACTCTAAAAAGATTAAATGGCGGTACGATAAGACTGAATTTATTGCATGGAAAGATGGTAAGACCGGATTTCCAATTGTAGATGCGGCCATGAGGCAACTCATGCATGAAGGTTGGATGCATAATCGATTAAGAATGGTTGCAGCAATGTTTTTCACAAAAAATATGCTTCATGATTGGAGGTTAGGAGAGGCCTATTTTATGCAAAATCTTATTGATGGAGATTTTGCTTCAAATAATGGTGGATGGCAGTGGAGCAGCTCAACTGGAACTGACGCAGCTCCCTACTTTAGAATTTTTAACCCTATCACCCAGTCAACTAACTTTGATAAAGAAGGTGCATTTATTAAAAAATATGTTCCTGAACTAAAAGATTTAGATAAATCAGTTATACATAATCCACCAAATGAGCTGAGAAAGTACTGTAAATATCCTGAACCAATTTTGGACCTAAAAGAATCCAGATTAAGAGCAATAGAAGCATTTAAACAAGCTAAATCATAGCTTAAAGCAATAGTTTGCTTATTTAATCTCATATATACTTTTACTATTAATTTATTAGAAAGCAGCAAATTACTTAACATGCATAAAACTGATTTAGAAATTGCGAATAATGCATCAAAAAAGCATATTAAGAATATTGCTGAGTCTATAAATATTCCTGAGAATGAGTTAATAATTTACGGTAACGATAAGGCTAAGATTTCTTATAAACATATTGATTCATTGAATAATAAAAAAGATGGCAAATTAATATTAGTTACTGCAATTTCTCCTACCCCAGCTGGAGAGGGTAAAACTACAACTAGTGTTGGGCTGGTAGACGGTTTATGTCATATAGGCAAGAAGGCAATGATATGCTTAAGAGAGCCTAGCTTAGGACCATGCTTTGGAATGAAGGGCGGGGCAGCTGGAGGAGGTTATGCTCAAGTTATTCCTATGACAGATATTAATCTGCATTTTACTGGTGATTTCCATGCTATTGGAGCAGCTCATAATTTATTATCAGCTATAGTTGACAACCATATTCATTGGGAAAATACCCTTAATCTTGACCCAAGAAGAATTACTTGGAGAAGGGTTGTTGATATGAATGACCGATCATTAAGAGAAATAACATGTGGCTTGGGTGGAACAGGTAATGGAATACCTCGCCAGAGTGGTTATGATATAACTGTTGCTTCTGAAATTATGGCTGTTTTTTGTTTAGCAACTGATTTAGATGACTTACAAAAAAAGGTTGGAAATATTGTTGTTGGTTATACAAGAAATCAAGAGCCTGTAAAAGTATCACAGCTTAATGCAGAGGGAGCAATTACGGCATTGTTAAGAGATGCCTTTCAGCCAAATTTAGTACAAACACTTGAGAACAATCCTGCTTTTGTGCACGGTGGCCCATTTGCAAACATTGCACATGGTTGTAACTCGGTCATAGCTACCAAAAGTGCTTTAAAAATGGCAGATTATGTTGTAACTGAGGCAGGGTTTGGCGCTGATTTAGGGGCTGAGAAATTTTTTGATATTAAATGCCGCAAAGCAGGTTTGTCACCAGATGCCGTTGTCCTTGTAGTAACAACAAAAGCTTTAAAGATGCATGGTGGTGTTTCAAAAGATAATATAAAAGATGAAAATATTAATGCTCTTATAGCTGGATGTAAAAACTTAGAGAGACACATTAATAATATGAGCAAATTTGGTGTTCCTGTTGCTGTTGCTATTAATGAATTTTATACGGATACCAAAAATGAGCACCAGGCTATTATAGATTTTTGTAAAAACCTTGGAGTTGTATGCAAAATATCATCTCACTGGTCTGATGGAGGAAAAGGAGCAGCTGGCTTAGCTGAACATGTTGCAGAATTAGCTGACGGCAATCAGAATTCGTTTAAAACACTTTATGATGATGATCTAAGTTTATGGAAAAAAACAAAAAATATCGCAACCAGTATTTATGGAGCTAATGATATTATTGCCAACAAAAAAGTAAGAAATAAATTTAAAAAGCTAGAAGAAGATGGTTATGGAAAATATCCTATATGCATGGCAAAAACTCAATATAGTTTTTCTACAGACCCTTTATTAATAGGTGCACCGTCCGGTCATGACGTTCCAATTAGAGAAGTCAGATTATGTGCTGGGGCTGAGTTTATAGTTGTTATTTGTGGAGAAATAATGACGATGCCTGGTTTGCCAAGAAAACCAGCTTCAGAAAATATTGGCGTAGATGCGAATAAAAATATAACTGGACTTTTCTAATAATTAAGTATAATTATTTGATAAATTTTTGAGGTTTAATGTGAAGGATAGACTAGGGTTTTATATTAATGGTTCATGGGTTACATCTGAATCAACAGAAAAAATAGAAGTAATTAATCCAGCTAATGAAGAATTAATTGGCTATATCACAGCAGGTACAAAAGGTGATATTGATAATGCAGTTAAAGCTGCTTTAGAAGCTTTTAAAAGCTACCAATACACAACCAAAGAAGAAAGAATTGAATTGCTAAATAATATCATTGCAGAATATGAAAATAGATACGATGATTTTGTGCAGACAATTAGCGAAGAAATGGGTGCGCCAATTTGGCTGTCTGAAAAAGCTCAAGCATCTACTGGTATTAAAAACATTCATGAAACGCTTGATGCTCTTAAAGATTATGAATTTGAGAGGCCTGAAGGAAACTATACTTTGATTAAGGAGCCTATAGGTGTAATTGGAATGATAACGCCGTGGAATTGGCCTATGAATCAAATAACGACTAAAGTGTCAGCAGCATTAGCAGCGGGATGCACCATGGTTCTCAAACCAAGTGAAATATCACCATATTGTGCAATCCTTTTAGCAGAAGTTTTTGATAAAGCAGGTGTCCCAAATGGAGTATTTAACGTTGTTAATGGATACGGACCAACTGTTGGGGCTGCACTATCTGAACATCCAAATGTCGCTATGATGTCATTTACTGGCTCAACCAGAGCTGGTATTGCGGTTGCTCAGGCATCAGCTGTTTCAGTGAAACGTGTTCATCAAGAACTTGGTGGAAAATCTTCCAATATCATTCTTGATGACGTTTCTGATTTAGAAAAATCAGTTCAAGGTGGGGCAGGTCATTGTTTTCTCAATTCAGGACAATCCTGTAATGCACCAACAAAAATGTTGGTTTCAGCTAAAAACTATGACAGAGCAGTAGAAGTTGCAGTTCAAACTGCAAATAGTACAACTGTTGGAGACCCTCAGGGCGAATTCAGAATTGGACCTATTGCAAACAAGGTTCAATACGAAAAAATACTTCGAATGATTGAAATTGGAATTGAAGAGGGTGCTAGACTTGTTGCTGGTGGTATTGAAAAACCAGAAGGGTGTGAAAAAGGTTATTATGTAAAGCCTACAGTATTTGCTGACGTAACAAATGATATGACCATAGCAAAAGAAGAAATATTTGGTCCAGTCCTATCGATAATTAAGTATGAGAACGAAGACGAGGCTATTGAAATAGCTAATGATACTGAATACGGCCTTGCAGGCTATGTTCAGGGTGAGCCAAAGCATGCTAAGGAAGTTGCTCGTAAAATAAGAGCTGGACAAGTAATTATTAACGGAGGTGCAAGAGGAACAGGAGCACCTTTTGGGGGTTACAAGTCTTCAGGAAATGGCAGAGAGCACGGACTTCATGGACTTGAAGAGTGCTTGGAAATTAAAGCTGTAATTGGTCCCTAAATTAATCTAATAAATCTGGCTGCATTTTAATTATTTTATCAAATGCAGGCTGGTAACTAGCCCATGCAGCTATATCATTTGCAATGAACTCTCTAGTTTTTATTGCTGTCTCGTGAGGAACTGAAATAGGTTTGCCTGCTGATTCGGCCATTAACTGTGCCTGACAACATCTTTCCATAGACATGTAAAACCATAGTGCTATGTCAACAGAAGGTCCTGTAGTCAAAATGCCATGATTTTGTAGTATAGCAACTTTCTTATCACCAAGAGCTTTAGCTATTTCATCTCCCTCATCCACTTCTTCAACAACACCTGAAAAATCTTTATATATAGCTTGATTTTCATAAAAGGCACATGCATCTTGAGAAATAGGATCAAGCATTCTACCTAAAGTTGAAAAAGTTCTGCCATATATCGAATGAGAATGAGCAGCAGCATTAACGTCTGGCCTTGCTTTATGAAGCCTTGAATGAATTGCAAAAGCAGCAACATTAACATCTTTATTTCCTTGAACAACCTTTCCATCATGATTAACTAGCAAAAGATCAGAAACAGATATTTGTGAAAAGTGAA
>CBFHIO010000059.1:0-4583 GCA_965656035.1 Gammaproteobacteria bacterium
TAATTTTTATAATTATATATGTAGTGAAGTAAAACGTAATAAAAATAAAAAGTCAATTTAATTGAAATATAGCGAATATAAGATGATTGAAGCACTTTTTAAAGTGTAGTTTTACTGCATGTATTTAATTTCCTTATCTATGTCTAAATAGTTTTATTAAGGGTAAAATTCTTTCATGAACATAGACCAACAAGAAGTTCAGAAATTCGCAGACCTTGCAGAGAAATGGTGGGATACATCTGGAGACTTTAAACCGCTTCATATTATTAATCCCCTTAGAGCTGAATACATATCATCAAAAGTTGACTTAAAAGGCAAGACCTTGCTAGATGTAGGTTGTGGTGGAGGTATATTGGCGGAAGCTTTACATGATAAAGGAGCTATCGTTAAGGGTATTGATGCTGCTGGCCCAGGTATTGAAATCGCAAAACATCATGCAAAAAAAAATAATAAATCAATAGACTATCAAGAAAGTACCGCAGAAGACTTAATACAGAAGAGCTCAGAAAAATATGATGTTGTAACATGCCTTGAGGTTTTAGAGCATGTTCCTAATCCTAAGTTGTTGGTAAAAACGTGTATTGATCTATTAAAGCCAAATGGTGACCTATTTTTATCTACTATAAATAAAAATCCTAGATCCTGGATTACTGCAATAGTTGGAGCTGAGTATATATTTAATATATTACCTAAAGGCACTCATGAGTTTGATAAATTCATAAAACCTTCATCACTTGGATCATATATTAGAGAGGGTTCTGCAGAGCTAGTTGAAACCAAAGGAATGTTTTACAATCCAATTACTCATAAAGCTAATCTAAATAACGATTTAGGTGTTAATTACTTAATGTATGCAAAAAAGCCTTAGTCCAAAATTAGTTTTATTTGATCTTGATGGAACACTTGTAGATACTGCTCCTGATTTTGTTCTATCTTTAAATAATATTTTAAAAAGAAATGGAAGGAATGCTTTAGAGTTTGATCATATAAGGTCTTTTGTTTCAGAAGGTTCTGTAAAATTTACTGAAATTGGATTTGAAATCACAAGAGATCATCCAGACTTTAATAAGTACAGGAATGAGTTTCTTATGGAATATAAAAATAACCTAACCAATACATCAAAGCTATTTGCTGGCATATCATCATTATTAAATCAATTAGATGAAATTGGAATACCATATGGAATAGTAACCAATAAGCCTTTTGATTATGCTGAACCTCTTATTAATTATTTCAATGAACTGAAGAATTGCAGAACACTTATATGTCCAGATCATCTTAAAAATAGTAAACCCAGTCCAGAAGGTATACTTTTAGCATGTAAAAAAATAGGAGTTAATCCTTTAGATAGCGTTTATATTGGTGATCATCCAAATGATCTAATCGCTGGCAAAAATGCAGGAACAAAAACTATTGGTTGTCTTTATGGCTATAGTTTAGATAAAAATGAGACATACTCTGGATCGATATTAGTTAATAAGGCGGATGAAATAATCAATGCATTAACATTGTTATGAAAATCAAAAATACATTTGAAAAGAGTTTTCTAAAGAATAAAAATATTTTAATCACAGGTGCGTCTAAAGGAATAGGTAAAGAATTAGCACTAACATTATGCTCCTATGGAGCGAATATTATTTTACATGGTCGTGATGAACAGGCTTTGGATAAGGTCTATGATGAAATTATAGATACAACAGAAACTTCTCCCTTAATTATTCAATGTGATTTGAATGAATTAGATGAAAATAAATCACAGAACATTGCTAATGTTATTTCTGAGAATGTGAAAGTTTTAGATGGCATTATTCATAATGCAGCAATAATTGGAAAAATGTCATCAATTCATGATTTTGATTTAAAGATCTGGAATAAAGTGATTCATACAAACTTAACTAGTTCATATCTGTTAACTAAATATCTCACTCCTTTAATGACCGATTCTAAAAATCCAAGAGTAATATTTACTTCCTCTGGAGTTGTAAAGAAAGGTAGAGCATTTTGGGGAGCATATGCAATCTCTAAGACTGCTGTGAAATCTTTAGCAGAAATTTTAAATGATGAACTTGAACCTGTAACAAATATAAAAGTTTTTAATTTTGATCCAGGGGCAACCAGAACATCAATGAGAGCTTTTGCTTATCCTGCAGAAAATGCTTCAGCTCTAAAAGAGCCATCATCACTTATGAAGTATTATTTATGGATGCTATCAAAAGAAAGTTCAAAATCAGATATAAGATACATAGAATTTTCAAATTAATCATTAAGACTTCTCCATAGATACATGCACAGATATGTCCTATATGGTGAGTAGTCTTTAGCTTCATAATTTTCTGATTTAAAAAAATTTAATCCTGCTTTTTTTATTCCTAAGTCACCGGTCAAATAAATATCTTCTTGTTCAAGGTAAAACATCTGAATTATTCCTATGGTCCATGGCCCTATTCCTTTAATCTTTAAAAAAAGATCTGAAATATCAGCCTGATTCATTTTTTTCAAATCTTTTTTTGTGAAAGAGTCTAAATATTGGTTGCTCAAAACTTCATTAACATAACTGGCCTTTGGTCTTGATAAACCACAATCTCGAAGATTTTTTAATGAAATTCTTTTTTTTTGATTAAGCAACTTTTCAGTTTTTTTCCATATTGATGCAGCTGCCCCTGTTGAGACTTGCTGGCTTATGATTGTTTTAATGATAAAAAACTTGAGTGATAAATTTTTATTTAGTCTAGAGTCTAGAGAAATTATTTCTGTGTCTTTTAAAAATTTATTAAGTTGATGATGTTTTTTATTTTTTGAAGTTTTTAATAAAAATTGATAGGCCGTTAATGATTGAGCATTACTTACCATAATTCTTTAATTCATTAATTTCTTTTTCACTTAATTCCAAAGTTTTTCCCTTTTTTAGAGTTGAGGGTAAAAAAATTGGTCCGAACCTGGTTCTTTTTAATCTACTTACCTCCATATCTAAAGATTGAAATAATTTCCTTACTTCTCTATTTTTTCCACTAATTAGGCACACTGAAAACCACTGGTTACTGCCGTTTTTTTCTCCCTCAACCACATCACTAAATTGATGAAGTTCACCATCAATTGTTATACCCTCTAGCATTGATTTTTTTTTATCTTGAGAAAATTCTCCTCTTGCACGAACTAGATATTCTCTATCAATGGTATTTGATGGATGCATACAATAATTTGCAAAATTACCGTCATTAGTAAATAGCATTAATCCCGAGGTATTAATATCAAGCCTACCTATAGAAATCCAGTTTCTTTGATTTCTTGAATTTGGCAAATAATCATACACAATAGGAATCTCTTTTTCTCTCGCAGAAGATGAAAGTACTCCCTCGGGCTTATTTAGAGCAATAAGTTTTATTTCACTTTGTTTAACTTGTATTATTTTGTTATCAAACTCAACAATATCTTTATCCGAGACGATCATTCCAAGTTCTGCAACTTTGCCATTAACAATCACCTTCCCATCTTTGATTAGCTGCTCACAACCTCTTCTTGATCCAATACCAGCACTGGCAAGAAACTTTTGCAATCTTTCAGCCATTAAGGATTTTTAAACCGCTTGAGGTACGGTCTGATGGTCCTCATCCTGAACAATATTACCAACATGATCAGGTAAATCAGGTAAATCAGATAATGTTTTTAAATTCAAATCATCTAAGAACTCTTTAGTAGTGGAGTATAACGCTGGTCTGCCAGGCGCATCTTTGAACCCTGATACTTTTATCCAATTTCTTTCAAGAAGAGATCTGATGCTTTGTGTGCTGACGCTAACTCCTCTGATGTCTTCAATATCACCGCGAGTTACAGGTTGCTTGTATGCAATAATTGAAATTGTTTCCATTAATGCTTTTGAAATTCTTGGAGCGCGCTCATTCCAAAGATGTGATAATGCAGGACTAAACTCTTGCCTTATTTGAAGTCTGTATCCGGAAGCTATCTCAACAACCTCAAGAGATGAATTTATAT
Organism: Gammaproteobacteria bacterium; assembly: GCA_965656035.1. Taxonomy (GTDB): domain Bacteria; phylum Pseudomonadota; class Gammaproteobacteria; order Magnimaribacterales; family D2472; genus SCGC-AAA076-P13. The sequence goes on from CBFHIO010000059.1 coordinate 3,991, forward strand.
ATCTTGTTTCCAACTCATTAAGACACTTTTTTATCTCAGACAACTCGGCTGTATAGCCATCAAATTCTAACAAGCTTCTAATTTCAGATATTCTTAAGGGCCTTCCAGAACCAAATAATAAGGCTTCAATTGTATTAATTGTTTTAGTGTTCAACTTATCGCTCCTTTTGATTTTAAAAAAATCTCTTCAGTTTCGTTTTGTATTAATTCAAGATGACCATCTTTAGCTAGCTCTAAAGAGGCGAGCAAAGTAACAACCACCCCTTGCCTGCCTTCTGTTTTTCTCAAAGTTTTAGAAAAGCTAATAACATTTCTTTTTGATAGTATTTCAAGAATAATTTGTATTCTTTCTTGGGTTGATAGTTCTTCGAAATCTATTTGGTGATTAGATTTTAAGTCAGGCCTATTTTTAACTTCATGAAAAATAGCAATAAGTTCGTCTTTGGTAATTTGTATATCTTTTTTTTCTGCTTCTATTTTTGGTAGCGATGCTGATGCAAGAAAGAAATCTCTATCAACTCTTGGAAGAATGGCTATTTTTTCTGAGACAGTCTTAAATCTTTGATATTCTTGAAGTCTTTTTATAAGTGAAG
>CBFHIO010000060.1:0-4341 GCA_965656035.1 Gammaproteobacteria bacterium
AGCTAGAGCACCGGCTCTTAGTAATAGCGCAAGCTCGCTTGCCTCTTGAGGTGATCCAACACCAGTGATTCTAAAACTAGTACCTAATACTGCTTGGATTGTAGCTAAACTTATAATATTTTTTTCAATGTATGTTGATTGCTCAATGACACTCTCACCATTTTCATTGGTAACTAACTCAGATTTACTTTTTTGTTCTACAAAAAGAACAGCAAGCTTCCTGCCGATGTTGCCTGAGGTGGCTTTCTGCATTGCCCTTCCGCCTTGCATATCAAGGGTAATATTCACCTGAGCAAAACCACTCTCATCAAAACCAGAGCTTGCATTGGTAACTCTGTCACCCGACACCACCACAGCTTTTTCAAGGGTAGCAGTCATAAACTCATTTTCTTTAAAAGGAAATTCTTCTTTTCTTAAAGGTGAGGTTCTTGAATTTGCTTCTAATCTGAATTCTAGATTAGCAGTCTTACCTATGATTTTTTTTGCGGCAGTTGGATCTTGTACTCCCGGAAGCTGCACCACAATTCTGTTGGCACCTTGTCGTTGGACTATTGGTTCAGAAACTCCCAATTCGTTTACCCTATTTCTCAGAGTAATTAAGTTTTGTCCGACAGCATAATCTCTAATTTCTCGAAGAGCTATATCCGAGTATTCTAATAATAATGTATTTGAAGATGGTCTTTCAGTAATGATGTATTGCAGACCGCCTAATCCTTGACTGTCCAAACGATACTTTGCTAGTGCTTTGTTATAGCTATCTCTATTTTTAAATTCAAAAATTAATTTTAGATCTTTTATTGAGGAGGTATTAAATTGAATTCGGTCCTCTTTAAATGTCTTTCTGTAAGTATCCAGCAATAACTCAAGCCTACCTTGTTGAGCAGTGTCAATATCAACTTCAAGCAAGAAATGAACACCTCCAGATAAATCTAGTCCTAGCTTTAATGGCTGACCGCCAATATTTTTTAACCAATCTGGAGTTGATGGCTCAAGATTTAGAGCAACAATTACTCTATCTAAAAGTTTATTTTGAAGAATAGTTTTTGAATCAAGCTGATCATCCAAAGAATCAAATTTAATTACAATCTTGTTGTCTCTAAGAAAAATTTCTAGAGGTTCGATATTATTTTCATCGAGCAATCCCTCAAGCTCGTTAAGCAACATTTGATCGGCTGATTTGCCTGCATCCGTATAAGCAACTTGGATTGAGGGTTGAGTTGGATAAAGATTGGGTAAAGCATAAGTAAACCCTAATACCAATACAAATAGTATTATTAAGTACTGAGAAATAGAGAACTTATTCACTTATATTTACTACTTTATAGAATCAATAGTGCCTTTAGGCAAAATGTTTGCAATAGCTGATTTTTGAAGTTTGATGATATTATTTTCACCTATTTCTAGTGATACGTAGGCACCGCTAATATCTTTTACTTTTCCTAGTATCCCGCTTGCAGCAATAATTTCAGAGCCCTTTTCAAGTTTAGAAAGCATATCTTTTATTTGAGCATTTCTTTTATTTTGAGGTCTTATGATCATGAAATACATGAATAAGAACAAACCACCAAAGATAACAAATGTTGGCCATAATGAAGGTTGAGCTGGTTCCATAATAAAAAATCCTATATTGGCCCATCGGGCATTTTTAAATTTCGCATATTATAGAAGTCTTTTAAGAAGTTCGCGAATTTATTGTTGTTAATTGACTCTCTAATAAGCCTCATCAAAGACTGGTAATAATATATGTTGTGATAACTCGATAACATACTCCCAAGCATTTCATTTGTTCTGTCCAGGTGATTTAAATATGCCCTAGAGTAATTTTTACAAACTTTACAATCACAATTTTCATCTACTGAGTCTTCGCTCATTTTGTATGGTGCATTTCTGATATTTACAACACCTTTAGAAGTTATTAGTTGTCCATTTCTGGCATTCCTAGTAGGAAGAACACAGTCAAACATATCTATTCCGTATCTAACAGCTTCAACAATATCCTCTGGCTTTCCTACACCCATTAGATATCTTGGTTTATCTTTGGGGAGCTTGTCTGCCATAAATGAAAGTATCTTGGTTTTCTCCTCTTTAGATTCGCCAACACTTAATCCACCAAGTGCTATTCCATCAAAATCAATATCTAAAAGAGCATTTAATGACTCTTCACGCAAATCTTCATACATACCGCCTTGAACAATACCAAATAAAGCAGATTTTGATTTATGTGCTTTTTTACATCTTTTTGCCCATCGCATAGATAGCTCCATAGAATCTTTTGCCTGATCATAAGTGGATGGATAATCAGTACACTCATCAAAAGCCATTACGATATCCGACCCAAGATTTTCTTGTATTTGAATAGAGTCTTCAGGGCTCATAAATATTTTTTTACCGTCATAAGGAGAGCTAAACTTTACCCCCTCTTCTGTTATCTTGACTAAGTCACCAAGACTCCAGACCTGAAAACCACCTGAGTCAGTAAGGATGGGCCTGTTCCAATTTGAAAATTTATGCAATCCTCCAAGATCTCTAATTGCTTCATCTCCCGGTCTTAGCATCAAATGATAGGTATTGCCAAGGATAATCTCTGAACCGGTAGATTCTAGATCCTCAACAGTCATTCCTTTGACTGTACCGTTAGTTCCAACTGGCATAAATGCTGGCGTTTGAATGGCGCCTCTATCGAATTGTAGTTCTGCTCTTCTAGCAAAGTCAGATGTATTTTTAATACTAAATTTCATTTTTTTCTAATAACATTGCATCACCGTAAGATAAAAATCTATATTTTTTATCAACTGCTGTTTTGTATATATGTTTCATATTGTCATACCCAATGAAAGCTGAAACAAGCATCAATAATGATGATTGAGGAAGATGAAAGTTTGTTATAAGTCTATCAACTGCCTTAAACTTAAAACCAGGATATATAAATAGTTTTGTATATCCTGCATAACCATTTTCATCGCCATACAAAAAGGCTGTTTCGAGAGCCCTTGTTGCTGTTGTTCCCACAGCAAAAACTTTCTTACCAGATTTTTTTGTTTGCTTAACCAAGTCTACAACACCTTTTTGCACCTCAAGATACTCTTCATGAATATCGTGATCTTTGATGTTTTCAACTTTTACAGGTTGAAAGGTGCCAGCTCCAACACTTAAATTTATAGTTGCAAAATTTACACCAAGTTTTTTTACAGAATCTAATAGCTCTTCATCAAAATGCAAGCCTGCTGTTGGTGCTGCGACAGATTCTTGCAACTTTTTATCTTCATACACTGTGGCATATCTATATTTATCTAATTGCTCATCTTCTCTTTTTATATAGGGCGGCAATGGCACATGGCCTATCTGATTAAAGACCTCTAAAGGAGCTCTATCAAACTGAATAATAAAAAAATTATCTTTTCTATCAATGCAACGAACCTTGTAGGATTCTAAATGCAGATACGAACCAATTTTTGGGCTTCTGCCAGAACGAATTTGAACCAGCGCTTTGTTATCTTCCATAATCCGCTCAAGCATTACTTCAACAGAGCCGCCAGATTCTTTTTGGCCAAAAATTCTTGCAGGTATAACAGAAGTGTTATTAACAACCAATAAATCGCCCTCCTCAAAATATTTAAGAATATCTTTGAAATACATATGCTTGATTGCATCTTGAAAGACTAGCAATCTACTAAGACTTCTTTTTTCTAGTGGATAATTAGCAATTAACTCTTCAGGTAAATGATAATTAAAATCTGAGGTTTTCATGAGAAGCTGATTTTAAATTAGTTCATACTTAGCTACAATGCCAAGCGTGCCCTATTGGCGGAATTGGTAGACGCGCGCGATTCAAAATCGCGTTCCTTAGGGAGTGCCTGTTCGACTCAGGCATGGGGCACCAACTCTATTAATTAAAAATAATGTATTCGATTTCACTCCAAGTCACTTTAGTGGTGGGCTTAGGCTTTGATAAGATATTTGAGTTTCCACTAGAAAAATTTTGGGAAAGAAGTGCTGTCGTGTTAATCAGTTAAAAAGTGTTAAGTATTTTATTGATGGAGATTCTTATGCTAGAAAAGAGTAGGAAACCCATATTTTGTAGTAAAGCTACATAATTACAAGCCTAAAAATACTATGAAATAAGTCTTTTTAAAAAGTTTGACAAATATTTATTGAATTAAATATTATTTGCTACAAGTATTGCTTGGGTTATATTTTATAGTTTTATGTTCTCCCCTATTAGAATATTTACTATCTCCTCTCCAAAAATTAACCACAAGCAATACAACCCTAATCATAATAATTCATGCATTCTAATTAAATCTCTTTAAATTTTTTGCCAATTTTTTTGCGTATCTTTTA
>CBFHIO010000061.1:0-4205 GCA_965656035.1 Gammaproteobacteria bacterium
TTTACCAAACTGTTATATTCACTTTCAGGCCCAGAAAAGGCTGTTGGTAAATACATCTTGTTATATATAGTGAAAGCTGTGACTCCATGCTTAATTGTTGAATCAAAATAAGGTGACTTTCTTATTCTCGACCCAATACTAATTAACAAAGGTAATTTGGTTTCATTCATGAATGTTTTCCTTTTAAAAAAACATTTTAAGCTCAAAATATTGTTGCAGTAAATCGATTATTGAGCTGTTTAAAAAATAATATATGATGAGTGTTAGAGGAAAATTATGGGGAAAAAAAGATTTTTTGATGATAGGCTAAAATATTTATCATTTATTCAAAATACTAGTGAAAAAAGAGCTATATCTATGGAGCTTGTTCCTTATATAGCATCCATGCCAAAAAATAGAACTTTTTTAAGAGTTCTTGATGCTGGAACTGGCGATGGAACCATTAAATCTAATATTATTAAAACATTCCATAAGTACCATCCATACACTTCATTATTAATAACTGGTAAAGAAATAAGTTATGAAGATTTAAAAAATACTTTAGAAAAAATGCCTGATAGGTTTGTTGAACATCCAAACCTTTTAGTAACTATGACTAATGTAAGATTTTCTGAGCTTGGGCATATTGAAGATAATAACAAGATTAAAAATAAAAAAGTTAAGTCCTGTACTTTAGTTCTAAAAGAAGATAATTCTTATGATTTTCATGATCAAATTAATAAACTGAATAATTTTATTAAAAAATATTGGGGGGTTGAAATTGATAGTAAAGCTAGAACCTCATATGCGCATCCTTGCATCATAAGAATTTATAGAGAGGACCACAAAAGATATCTTGAACCATTTCTAGAAAATAATTACGAAAATAATAATTATGACTTAATAATATCTTCACAGGCTTATAGAGCAGCGTCTGATGTTAAAACTAAAGTAAATAATGTGATTGCACCATTAATAAGATTATTAAATAAATCGGGGCGATTGCTTGTGACTCATTCATGCGGCGGGGATTCAGTGGAAAAAATTATCAAAATTGCGTGGAAGGATAAAAACCCCTTCCCTAATAATGCTAAAGATATTATTGAATATCTAAAAAATAACCCAGCAGATGAAAATAGTAAATATTCATATTCAAAACCAAAATTTTATACCTTTCACTTTAAAAGAATTCCTGATCAAACAATTTCAGAATTGTTTGGCCACGGTGTAGATGCTAAATGGGCAAATATTTTATATATTGCTCAAATACCTGAAAAAGAAATCCAAGAAATAGAAAAATCATCTGCAGCTCAAAAAAAAATTAAGGCTGCAATAGGTAAGGAAGATAAAATGTTCTTTAGGAACGAAATTTTTAGTATAAAAAAGATTAAATAATTATGAAAATCTTAATCATGGGTCTACCTGGAAGTGGAAAAACCTATTTAGCTGAACGCCTTCAGCCGCTTATAGATGCTGCATGGTATAACGCTGATGTTGTAAGAAATATGGCAAATGATTGGGACTTTTCTTCTGAGGGAAGAATTAGACAGAGTATTAGAATGAAGACTTTTGCAGATTTTGAAAAAAGCAATAATAGATATGTTATATGCGATTTTGTCTGTCCAACTGCTGAAACTAGGGCAAGCTTTGATCCTGATGTAACAATATGGATGAATACAATATCAGAGGGTAGGTTTGAGGATACTAATCAAATATTTGAAGAACCAAAAGAAGTTGATTTTCATATTACAGAAATGAATGATACCAATCATCACGATATAGCAAAGGAAATATTAAAAAATGTTTGATTGGAAAAAACCAACTGTTCAAATGCTAGGCAGATGGCAGCCATGGCATCAAGGCCACCAGGAGCTTTTTAAACGATGTGTTGCAAAAACTGGTCAAGTTATTATCCAAGTAAGAGATGTGCAAGGATCATCTGGAGGAGTCGGTCAAGACGACAACCCTTTTAATTGGGAAACCGTTTGTAAAAATATTGAAGAGGGTTTATCTCGAGACGGTTTTAAGAAAGGCATAGAGTATGAGATTATGCTTGTTCCAAACATAGTAAATATTTCTTATGGTCGCGGTGTTGGCTACATCTTTGAAGAAGAAGTTTTTGAAAATTCTATAACCAATATAAGTGCAACAAAAATTAGAGAAAAATTAAGAAAAGACGGCGATCTAGATTAGCTCTAAAACATTTTCAGGCGGCCTACCCAAAACTGCCCTGTCACCTTTAATTACAATTGGTCTCTCAATTAATTTAGGATATCTAATCATATAATCTATTAGATAATCATCAGACAAACCAGTATCTTTAAGGTTATTTTCTTTATATTCCTTCTCGCCTTTTCTTAAAATATCTCTTGGTTTAAGAGATAGCTTTTTTAAAATATTTTTAATTAAAGATGCTTCTAGATCTACCTGAAGATAGTTAATGATTTCAATCTCACAGTTTTTGTCTTGAAGTATCTGAAGTGCTTGTCTTGATTTACTGCATCTTGAATTATGAAAAATCTTATATGTGCTCATTTATTATATTGCTCTAGCATTTCTTGCATTTTCATATGAATGATATTCACTGCCTGAAGAGGTCTTATCATCACTTTAAATTCAATTATTTTTCCCTCGCCGTTAAAAGTAATAATATCAACGCCGTTGACATATTTACCATCGATTTGAGTCTCAAATTCTAATATAGCTTGATTGCCGTCTAAAACTTCCTTTGTATACTTAAAACTAGATTCTTCAAAAGTTCCGTCTTTTGATTGGTCACCACCAAATGTATTCTCAGCTGCCATAAGATATAAAGCTGTAAGATCTTTTCCTTTTTGTGGAGAAAAAACTATAGGGGAATAAAAAATAACATCATCATCCAAGAGCTCATCAAACCCTCCAGCGAAATTCCCCTTTATATGGTCATGCCATTTTTTTATGTTCTCTTTGATCATTAATTCTCAACTTTAAATGTCAATCCAGCATTTTCTTGTAATCTTTTTATTAGTTTTGCTCCCATTGAAGGTGCGGGTGTGTAAATACCCCCCACAAGATCATCGCACTCTTTTACTAAACATATTGCACTCTCAGAAATCATCTTGGAAGTTGAGCCATAACCAGGATCCATATCTCCAGCTACAGAAACATGAACACTTTCATCATTTATATCTCCACAAAATAAAACATCATAATTTCCGTTCTCTCTAGATTCTCTTGATGGACCTTCACCAGGTTTTGGTGCATCGCTTAATGGGTTAGATGAAGAGATAAAATCTGCTGCAGCTTTACCCTCATCACCTGAACCCATAACCCACATTTCGTTGTAACAAAAATCCTCACCATACATATGGTTCATCAAGATGTTAGATCTATGAACATTTTTAGTATTAATTGGTGCCATAAAAAATGGAGCTACCCATGTATCTAATTTTTCATCAAAGATCGGCTTGTTGTCAGCTGGCTGCTCAGGCCCATTAAAGCCATTTGAAAGTGCAAATGGATTAGCTAAAACTGCAAAAAGTTCGGGCTTTTCTTTTAGGGCTGCCATAGTAGCACCAAGGGATGCAGCAGTGCCTCCAGAAAATTCACCATTCATTCCTCTAACTCTGCCTCTTACATTTAAGGCGGGTTTACCATATCTATTTATAACCTCGTTTTGTAAAAAAAGAACGCCTAAATCAAAAGGGATACTATCAAATCCGCATGAGAATACTATTCTTGATCCAGATTCTTTTGCTAAATCACTAAGCTCATTAATTTTTTCGTGCATCCATCCAGGCTCACCACATAAATCAACATAATCAGTGCCATATTTTGCACATGCTGCAACGATATCATTGCCATATAGCTGATATGGGCCAACTGTGGTTAAAACACATTTTGTCTTTGAAACCATTTTTTCAATGCTTTCAATATCATTACTATCAACTACTAATAGTTCTATGTCCTCAGGAACACTCTTGGAATTAGCAACTAATTCAAGTTTTTCAAGATTTCGACCTGCTAAAGCCCAGCAAATTTCTGGATTATCACTATATTTTTCTACCAGATACTCAACAACTAATTTACCAGTAAAACCTGTGGCTCCATATACTACAAAATCATATTCTTTAAGGTTATTCATATTTATCCCCTGCATAGATAGTAAAAATAGACATCTATATTAGTTCATTGAGTTTTTTTGCACAATTAAGTTATAAGCAATTTGATTTACACAGTATCTTGTG
>CBFHIO010000062.1:0-4054 GCA_965656035.1 Gammaproteobacteria bacterium
AGACCCATACCTGTATCTACAGATGGCTTAGGAAGTGGTGTCATGTTGCCTGAATCATCTCTATTGAATTGCATGAATACAAGATTCCATATTTCTACAAATCTATCTCCCTCATCTCCCTCTGAACCAGGAGGAGTTCCATCAATATGATCGCCATGATCATAATAAATTTCAGAGCATGGGCCGCACGGACCTGTATCACCCATAGACCAAAAATTATCTTCGTCTCCAAGCCTCACTATTCTTGAGGGGTCTACACCTATGACATCTATCCAGATTTTTTCTGCTTCATCATCATCTTTATAAACAGAAATCCATAGTTTTTCTTTTTCAAGCTTTAGAACATCGGTTAAAAATTCCCATGCATATTTAATTGCATCTTCTTTGAAATAATCACCAAAACTAAAATTACCCAACATCTCAAAAAATGTGTGGTGCCTCAATGTATAGCCTACATTTTCAAGATCGTTATGCTTACCACCAGCCCTAATACACCTTTGTGATGTTGTTGCTCTTGAGTACTTTCTTTTATCAGTTCCTAAAAAAACATCTTTAAATTGAACCATTCCAGCATTGGTAAATAAAAGGGTCTCGTCATTGGCTGGTATTAAAGGACTAGAGTCCACAACCTGATGGTCTTTTGAATTAAAAAAGTCTAGAAAAGCTTGTCTTATATCACTCGTTTTCATTTTAGTATGAAGCTAAGTCCTTATATTTCTTATAATTTTCTATGTAATGATGTGCTCCTAGCGACACCATTTTTTGCTCGTCCTCATTAAGGGTTTTCTTGATTTTACCAGGCATACCAAGAACCATTGAGCCGTCTGGAATTTCCATACCTTCAGTTACTAATGCTTTAGCTCCAATAATACAGTTTTTACCTATTTTTGCTCCATTAAGAATGACAGAGCCAATACCAATCAAACTTCCATCTCCAATTTCACAACCGTGAAGCATTACCATGTGTCCTACGGTAACATGTTTTCCAATTATGCATTTATAGCCTGGATCGGTATGAATAATTGAGCCGTCTTGTATATTGGATCCTTCCCCAACAATTATTGACTCATTATCGCCTCTAATTGTTGCGTTGAACCAGATACTTGCATCTTTGGCAAGTTGAACATCGCCAATAACTGTTGCACTTGGCGCAATAAAAAAATCTTCACCGTCTGTCTTAAGCTTTTTTTCACCAAGTTCAATAATCATATTGTTCTCTAATAATATCTATATCCTCGTCTATACCTGCATCAAAGCATGTATTGACGAAATCTGCTGTAATCATTGCAGTTAAGCCCCAAATGATTTGGTCATTATAAACCCAACTTGGAACTATTACATTTCTATTCTTTCTTTCTAACTTGTGAAGCTTGGCATTTTTTTTATCGGTAAGGAATTCTAGCGGAACAGTAAAAATTTTTTCTATTTCGTCGTTATCTATTAAATTCTGTTTTTTTGTTATCAAGCCCACATATGGATTGACTTCAATTTTATGTTTTGAAACTAAATAGTTTAATGATCCAGCTAAAACGACATCTTCTGTGTTTAAATTTATTTCTTCATTTGATTCTCTTAACGCCGTTTCATACAAATTTTTATCTTGCTCATCCCATTTACCCCCTGGAAAACTTACCTCTCCTGAGTGAGTGGATAACTTTGTTGATCTTTGAGTAAAGATAACTTCCGGATTATAAATATAGTCATCATGATACAAAATACCTATAAAGACCCCAGCTTTTTTAAGAGAAGTTGGTCCAATAGGATTTAGTTTTTCAAGCTTTTGCTTTATGCTGTTTAACATCAGGTTAAGTTTAACTTCTTAAGCGACCTTATACTATTTAGGAATATAAAATTGAAATATTGTTCAAATTGCGGAAGTTCAAATCTAGAATTTAAAATTCCAGAAGACGATCACTGCAAAAGATACAGCTGCAAAGGCTGTGAAACAATTTTTTATACCAATCCTAATATGATTGTCGGAGCCTTGTGTATTAGAGATGAAAAAATCTTAATGGCTAAAAGAAATATTCATCCAAGAAAAGGATTATGGACATTACCTGCAGGGTTTATGGAAAATGCTGAGACTCTACAAGCTGGTGCTTTGAGAGAAACAATGGAAGAGACAGGCTCTGAAGCAAAAGTAATAATGCCATACACCATGTTCAGTTTGCCACACATAAACCAAGTACACCTTTTTTATCTTGCAGATTTACTTGATGAAAACTTTGGTCCAACCTCTGAAAGCATGGAGGTGAAACTATTCTCAAAAGATGAAATTCTTTGGGATGAATTGGCGTTTCCAACTGTAGAAAGAACCCTAAAATTCTATATCGAAGATAGTAAAAATAATAATTTTATTTTTAGAGAAGAAGATATAACTCTTTGGAAATAAAATTACTCTACAAATTTTTTAGCATTAATAAAAATTTGCATCCATGGAGAGAACTCTTTCCAATGATTTGGTCTCCAGCTCATCTGTAGTTTTCTGAACACCCTCTCAGGATGCGGCATCATTATAGTCACTCTTCCGTTTGCGGCAGTGATACCTGTAATGCCATCTTTAGAACCGTTTGGGTTAAGCGGATAGGTTTCGGTATTAGATCCGTTTGAATCAACAAAATTCATTGCAATTTGATTTGAATTTAGAAAGTGCTTAAAACTTTCTTCATCGAATTTTGCGTGCCCTTCTCCATGAGCAGAAGCTATAGGCATACTCCAACCTTCCATTCCAGATAGTAGAACTGAGTCAGACTTATTAATTTTTACCTGAGCAAGCCTAGCTTCAAACTGATCGGATAAGTTCTTTTCAAATGATGGCCAATACTCAGCTCCAGGAATTATCTCTTTTAAATTGGAGACCATTTGGCAGCCGTTACATACCCCCAAAGTGAAAGTTGAAGAATTGTCAAAAAATGTCTCAAACTGATCTTTTACCTCATTGTTATAAAGAATAGTTTTTGACCAACCGCCACCAGCTCCTAAGACATCACCGTATGAAAAACCACCACAGGCTGCCAAGCCATTAAAATCTTTAAGATTGACCTTATTATCAAGTAAGTCTTGCATATGAACATCAACTGCATCAAATCCGGCTAAAGTGAAAGCAGCTGCCATTTCCATCTGACCGTTTACACCCTGCTCTCTTAGGATGGCAACCCTTGGTTTAGTAGAAGAAATATTAATGCTATCTAATTCTTTTTCATCAAAAGATTCGTTAGCAAATAATCCTTTATGATTTGTATCGCTTAACGTAGCTAATTCAGAATCTGCAACTAATTGATTGTCTCTTAACGCTTGAATTGCGTGACTTGTCTCTCTCCAATACTTTTCAAGTGTAATAACAGACTCATCGTAAAAAGTTTCAGATTGATTGCTAATAGTAATTCTTGCATCATCTTTAATTGAAGCGATTATGTTTGCAGACAGTCCTGACGAATGAAGTTCTGCAACAACTGAACTAAGCTTCGAATCATCTACTTGTAAAACCAAGCCTATTTCTTCTGCAAAGAAAAAATCATTTAAATCTTCTAGATTTAGATTTTCAATTTGAATATCTAAACCAGTCTTTTTTGTAAACGCCATTTCTAAAAGAGATACTATTAGACCTCCGTCAGACACATCATGGAGCGCCAATATTCTTTTATTCAAGATCATCTCTTGGACAGTTTCGAACATAGATTTAAATAAACCAACATGATCTAAATCAGGGGTTGTGTTGTAATTAGATTCAGTAACTTCTGAGAAAATTGATTCAGCTAATCGCTTTTTATCATTCAAGGCCACATGTACCAATTTTGATGATGCGCTAAGATCCAATTCTGGTGTTACCGAGTTTCTTACATCAGCTACAGGTGCCATAGCTGTGATAACTCCAGACAGCGGACTTTTTACAACTCGTTCAGATGAGCCATCTTGCCATTTTGTTCTCATAGACAATGAATCTTTTCCTACTGGAACTGAAATACTTAAATCAACGCAACACTTTGAAAGAGATTCAACACCTGCTCTTAGGGCCAAGTCTTCAACCTCTTCTCCAGAGGCTGCCATCCAGTTA
>CBFHIO010000063.1:0-4036 GCA_965656035.1 Gammaproteobacteria bacterium
TAAGTATAAATCTATTTTTACCTTATATCTCTTGATAATATACTTTTAAGATGAAAGAAAATCTTAGACAAATAGCTATTTCATTAATTACTCAGTACGGAGATGAAGCTCAAACTATTGCTATGTTAAGAGCTGCAGAATATGCATCATTAATGGATTCATCTGAGTGGGCTAAATGGGAGGAGATATCTATACTAATTGAAACTATCGACCAACAACCGCACGATGGATGATTCATTTAGGCAATATCAAAATTATTTAAATTAAGTTAATCTTTAATTATGAAAAATTTTTTTAATAAGAAAACTATATTTAAAAATTTATTATCTGCATTTGGTGCTTTTTTATGTATTAGTTTGCTTTCATACTTACATTTTTCTGAATATGGTGAAATATGGTTAATACCACCTTTTGGAGCTAGCATGGTTTTGGTAATGGCGGTTCATGATAGTCCATTAGCAGAGCCAAAAAATATATTTTTGGGTCATACATTATCAGCTTTAAGTGGTGTCATTATATTTTTATTAATGGGTTCTTCGTTTATCTCTCTTGGAGTTGCAGTTGGTCTGGCGGTTTTTGTTATGGCAACGTTTGACTCAATTCATCCGCCAGCTGGAGCTAATCCAATTATTGCAATTCTTGGTGGTAAGGGTCTTTCGTTTGTTCTAATGCCAGTTGCCTTAGGAGCAGTTGTCATAATTTTATTTGCTATTTTTTACAATAGATTATTAGGCCGAAGCTACTCCTAATTTTCTTTTTAAATTAAGTTTAAAATGGATATTCATTTATAATACCTCCATGGAAAAGGGACTTATTGAAAATAAAATTATCAACAGCCTTAATCATTCCATGAATATTTCATCTTTAAAGGTGCTTAATGAAAGCTACATGCACAATGTCCCAAAAGACTCAGAAAGTCATTTTAAAATGGTTATAGTAAGTAATGATTTTAAAAATTTGTCATCAATTCAAAGACATAAGCTTATTTACAGGAGTTTAGGAAATATTATGAATAAAATTCATGCTCTTTCTATCCAAGCTTTTAGTGAGGATGAATTTGCACTAAAACCTATCATTTTAGACTCACCTGAATGCGCAAATAAGGCATAACATGAAAAACTTTATATCCAAATATTCAATTTTTGTGGTTAAAAATCCATTAAAAATATTATTTTCTGTTTTAGTTGTTGTTTTCATTGCACTCCAAGGTATTTCAAACTTTAAGCTTGACGCATCTTCTGATGCATTAGTTTTGGAAGGCGACGAATCTTTAAAAAAATATAGAGAAAATGAAAAAGAGTTCGGCGATTCAAGTTTTTTAATTGTTACCTTTAAACCTCAGTACGAACTTTTTTCAAGCCAGTCTCTAGATCAACTTTCCCAAATAGAAAAAGAATTGTCCAAACTAGACGGTGTCGATTCAGTTTTATCTCTTCTAGATGCCCCGATCTTTTTTCAGCCAAAGGTAGGCCTTGCAGAAGTGGCTGATAATTTAAAGGATTTAACATCAGAAGGTATCGACCTTTTTGAGGCAAAAAAAGAAATTATAAATAATCCAATTTATCGCGATCTAATTATTAGTAAAGATGGCTCTACCACAGCACTGCAAATTATTTTAAAAGGTAATAGTGAGTATGACGCGTTAATATCAGATAGATATAGAATTTCAGATATGCTCAAATCCAATGAGCCGATTACATTTGAAGACAAAACAAAATTCCAAAATGAGTTAATAAGCATCAATAAAAGAATCAGCGAACTTAATGACAATGAGTCTGATTTTAATGCCAATTTAGTTTCACAGATAAGAAGTATTCTTGATTTACATCGAAGCAATGCAACTTTATATCTGGGAGGGCCTGCAATGATTACTTCAGATATGATGGAATATATTAGATCTGATTTAGTAATTTTTGGTATCGCAGTAGCATCAATTTTTGCAATAATGCTCTATCTATTTTTTGGAAACATAAAGTTTGTTATTCTCCCAATAGCTAATGCCTTTTTGACAACTTTTGTAACAGCTGGTTTTCTTGGTTATATGGATTGGAAAATAAGTGTTGTATCTTCAAATTTTATCGCTCTGTTATTGATTTTAACTATCTCATTAACCGTTCATGTTTTAGTAAAAATAAACGAGTTAGCCGCTGGCTCTGGTGATAACAAAAAATCATTGATTGATGCTGTAAATCAGATGTTCTTGCCTTGCTTTTTTGCCGCATTCACAACAGCTGTAGCCTTTTTGTCGTTACTTCTTGGTGACCTTAAACCCGTTATAGAATTTGGAAAAATGATGGCATTTGGAATATCCATAGCTTTTATTTTTACTTTTTCATTTTTACCTAGCTCATTAAGCTTAATAAAAAAAATTAAAAGTAAAGATTATCTATCTCTTCACAAAGTGACCAATAGCATATTATTGTTTTCAAAGAATAATGCTGCATTTATTTATCTTTCTTTTGGTGTAATTTTTTGCATCCTTTTATTTGGAACAACTAGATTGATAGTTGAAAATAGATTTATTGATTACTTTGATGACAAGACTGAAATTCATCAAGGTATGCTTGAAATTGATAAAAACTTAGGCGGAACTGCAACTTTAGATATCATAATCAAAGAACCGCAATTTATTGTTTCAGATGAATTAATTGAAGATGAATTTTTTGATGATAGCCTCTTTGATGATGAAAATAGTAACGCCTCCGGTTATTGGTGGAATGTCTATTCTTTAGCTCAGCTTGAAGAAATACATGATTATTTAGACTCCCTTCCTGAAATTGGAAAAGTGTTAAGCGTAGCTAGTGGCATTAAACTTGCAAGGATGATAAATGACGGAGAAAACTTAAATGACTTAGAGCTTGCTCTTTTGAGATCTGTGTTACCTGAAGATATAAAAGAGACTCTTCTGTACTCATATATTAATAAAGATGACTCAGTTGTTAGAATTTCTACAAGAGTAAATGAATCAGCAGATAATTTAAACAGAAACGAACTCCTTAAAAAAATAAATAATGACTTGATTACAAAATTTAATTTAACCGAAGATAGATTTGAGATTACGGGGCTAGCAGTTTTATATAACAATATGTTGCAGTCATTATTTCAATCACAAATTGGTTCATTGCTGGTTGTATTTAGCGTCATTGCCTTGATGCTCTTACTAATCTTTAAGTCATTTAAAATAATGATTATTGGGTTAATACCTAATATTTTTGTAGCTACCTCTGTTGTTGGTATTTTGGGGTTATTGAAAATTCCATTAGATATTATGACAATCACTGTTGCAGCAATAAGTGTTGGAATGGCTGTAGATAATACCATTCACTACATATACAGATATAAAAAAGAAATGAAGACCTCACAGTCAGTTGAGATAGCTTTGCAAAATGCTCACACCACAACTGGAAGAGCTATTTTTTACACTGCAGCTACAATAGCATCAGGTTTTTCAATATTAGCTTTATCTAATTTTTTTCCAACACAATTATTTGGAATATTTACTGCACTAGCAATGTTAATTGCATTTATTTCTTCATTGTCGCTTCTTCCAAATTTGTTGGTTAAATTTAAAGTTTTCCAATAATATATTCCAATGGGTCCATTAAAGGGAGTTACAGTCTTAGAGTTTTCAGGCATTGGTCCTGGTCCTTATTGCGGGATGCTTCTTGCTGATATGGGAGCTGATGTAATAAGACTAAGCAGAATTAATGAAAAAGATTCTCATAACAAATTTGATATTCATAATAGATCAAAAAGATCTATCGTTGCAGATTTAAAAAACCCTGATTCAATTGCTGAAATTCTCAAACTAATATCATCGGTAGATATGTTATTTGAAGGCTTTAGACCAGGCGTCATGGAGAAATTAGGTTTGGGTCCTGATGAGTGTTTTAAGATAAATAAAGCCCTAGTTTATGGAAGGATGACAGGTTGGGGGCAAGATGGACCCATGTCTAATAATGCAGGGCATGACATAAATTATATTGGTTTATCAGGAGCGCTTCATTCAATTGGAAAAAAAGATTCTAATCCAGTT
>CBFHIO010000064.1:0-3876 GCA_965656035.1 Gammaproteobacteria bacterium
CTTCATACAGTTTATTGAGTCTAAATAATATAAAAAAAATATGATTATAGAAACAACAAATCTTAAAAGACTATTTCAAGTTGGCTCTGAAACGGTTGAGGCGCTAAAAGGAATTAGTTTATCAGTAGAGAAAGGTGAATTTGTTTCCATTATGGGCCCATCTGGTTCGGGTAAAACTACTTTGATGAACATTATTGGTTGCCTGGATACTCCAACCCATGGAACCTATTATTTAAACAATCAATTGGTAAATGAGTTGGACGATGATGAGCTTGCATCAATAAGAAATAAAGAGATTGGGTTTGTCTTTCAATCATTTCATTTATTAGCCAAAAATTCTGCTTTAAATAACGTAATGCTTCCAATGAAGTACGCTGGAGTTAAAGAGGGTGAGGCTGAAAAGCGAGCCAAAGATGTTTTAGATAAAGTTGGGCTATCAAACAGAACATCTCATGCACCTTCTGAATTATCTGGAGGACAGCAACAAAGAGTAGCTATTGCAAGAGCGCTCGTTAACAACCCAAGTATTATATTTGCTGACGAACCAACCGGTAATCTTGATTCACAAACAGGCGATGATGTTATGAATTTATTTAAAGAACTAAACAATCAAGGTCAAACAATAATACTTATCACTCACGAGGAAGACGTTGCAAGACAGTCAAAAAGAATTATTAATATAAAAGATGGCTTAATTGAGTCAGATTTAAAGATATAATAAAGCTTATGAAAAATATTTTATTTAAAGGTACTTCAATTATTGGTGTTATTTTAGTTATTTCAGCATGTGGATCAGAGCCTGAGTCAAATCAAGAAACAACTTTCTATAAAAAAGAAAATATTACCAATAAGAGATTACAGCTATCAATTGAAGCGTCTGGTGTCATAGAGGCCATATCTTCAATTGAAATAAAATCAAAGGCATCAGGAGAGGTATTGTTTTTAGGTGCTGAAGTAGGCGACTTGGTTGAAAAGGGGGCTATATTAGGTCAAATCGACCAAAGAACACCTAATAATATTCTTAATCAAGCTAAATCTGATCTAGAGGCATCAAAGGTAAGATTAGAAAATGCTCAATCTCAATTTGATAGAGGTAAAGAATTACATGCCAATGCAAGCATATCGGATAAAGATTTTGAGGACATTGAAGAAAGTTTTGCTCAAGCTAAATCTGCGTTAGTAAGAAATGAAGTATCTTTTGAAAATGCAAAAATTGCTCTTGATGACACAATAGTAAGATCGCCTGTAAGAGGTACTGTAATCTCAAGACCTGTTGAAGTAGGACAAGTTATTTCATCTCCAACCTCAGCTGTCGGAGGCGGAACTGTTCTTATGACTATGGCAGACTTATCAAAAGTTAGAGTTAGGGCCTTAATTGATGAAATTGATGTAGGCAAAGTTTCAATAGGTCAAATAGTGTCTATTAAAGTTGCTGCATATAGAGATAAAGAATTTTTTGGGGTTGTAAAAAAAGTAGAACCTCAGGCTAGAATCGAACAAAATGTCACCACTTTTCCTGTGCTAATTGATATTGAGAATGATGAAAATCTTCTTCTTCTAGGAATGAACACTGACGTTGTTATAGAAGTGCTAAATAAAGACGTTTCTGTAAGCGCTCCAACAATGTCATTAAGAACTAGAAAAGATATTTACTCGGCTGCTAGTATTTTAAATATTCCCAAAACCGAAGTAGACAACTTTCTATTGGATTATGTAACTGGCGAAAACTTTAACAAATTTATAGTCATTAAAGATACAAAAAAAGGACCAGAATTAACGTGGGTAGAAATTGGTGAATCTGACTTGTCTAATGTTGAAGTAATAGCCGGCCTGAACGAAGATGATTTGGTATATATATTGCCAAGTAAAAGCCTATTTGATTATCAAAAACGCTTTAAAGAAAGAGTTCAAGCATCATTTAGCTTTGGTTAATGTTATTTAAAGAATCAATAATTTCTGCAATTACATCTATTAGATCAAATATTGTCAGATCTTTTTTAACTACTCTGGCGATAATAATAGGTACGGCCGCTGTAATAGCTGTTATTGGTTTGGGCTCAAGTGCTAATAAGGCTTTAGAGCAACAGATAGATGATTTTGGTCCTAGAACTTTAATTGTAAGCCCGGGTCAAAATAGAAGAGGGGCTGTTACCAAAGGTCTCATTCCATTAAACATCAAAGATGCTAACGCTTTAGCAAAAAATACTGAACACAATTGGATGATATCCCCTAACATGGCTCGCAACAGGCAGGTTAAGTATATTAATGCAAATATTAATCAAAGAATTCGAGCAAACTTGCCTATCCATTTTCAAGTTAGAGGCTATGAAATTGAACTTGGAAGAGTTTTTACTGAGGAAGAAAATTTAGGAAGAAAAAGAGTGGTGGTTATTGGCTCTGCTATTCCAAAAGAGCTAAAAACTACGCCACAGAACATCTTGAACAAAGAAATTCTTATAGCCGGAACAGGATATAAGGTCATAGGTATTTTAAAAGAAGAGGGAAGTACTGGTTGGCAAAATCCTGATGAAGAATTATATGTTCCCCTCCTTACAGGATCTCAGAGACTGTTTGGTTCTGATAACGTTGACTCTATAAATGTCGGCGTAAAAAAAGACGCTAATGTCGATGAAATAATGATGACGATTGAAAGAATTTTAAGAGCTCAACATGATATAGGGCCTGGAGGTGATAACGATTTCAGGATTAGTGACTACAGCCAATTTTCTGATTTAAGGCGTCAAGCAACCGGTATATTTACTGCTCTTATCGCAGGAATTGCTGGCATCAGTTTAATAGTAGGCGGGATTGGGGTTATGAATATAATGCTAGTATCTGTTACAGAGAGAACTAGAGAAATAGGCCTTAGAAAAGCTCTTGGTGCAACGCACAAAGCGATAATGTCACAATTTATAGTTGAAGCAGTTTTATTGTGTGTTATTGGTGGTTTAATCGGTGTTTTTCTTGGTACCACTAGCCTATACTTAATTGCATCACTTCAAGATTGGCCTTTTGCAATGCCGTTTAGTGCCATTGTTGGTTCTATAACTTTTTCAGCTATGGTTGGTTTATTTTTTGGAATTTGGCCTGCCCGTAAAGCAGCAAAACTAGATCCTGCTATCTCTTTAAGATACGAGTAGCTCTTTATAAATAGCAAGGGTTTGTTTGGCTTTTGCTGGCAAAGAAAATTCTTCAGTAACATATTTAAAGATTGAATCTTGCTTGTAACTATCATCACCTACATACCTTTCAACCAAATCAGTTAAGGAGGATAAGTTGTCAGGCTTTGCAAGTAATTCTCTAGGCAAAATTTCACTCATATGGCCAACGTCGGTAGATACAACAGGAATTTTTAAATATAGCGCTTCTAATGCAACCCTTGGACCACCTTCGTTTCTTGAAGAGATTATTAACATAGATGACTTTTTATAGTATTCAATTAATTTTTTTTGAGGTACCTCATCAACAATTGTAATTTTTTCATTGAGATTACAATCTGATATTAATTGATTTAATGAGTCTTTTTGTTGACCGCTACCAATAATTAATAATTTAGATGATGCGTTCTTCCATGATTCAATTAATAAATCAAAACCTTTAACTTTTTCAAGCCTTCCTACAGCTAAAACGTAATCATTTGTTCTTTGAATATCTTTTGGGAGAATAGGCGACCACCAATTATTAATTACAATTGATTTTCTATTTATTGAGGCTTGTATTTTTTTACTTACAGCAATTAACTTGTCTGCTTTTAAAAAAGGGGCAGTTTTTTTCTTAATGCCATGGGCTGTAGCAACATGTTTTATATTGATAAATTTTCTTATCACGTTAATGATGCTAGTTGTCTTTGAACCGTGAGTATGAATGATGTCGAAG
>CBFHIO010000065.1:0-3760 GCA_965656035.1 Gammaproteobacteria bacterium
AACGGTGTTATTAGTGGTGAATCTGGAGTAAGGCCTTGGGTACTATTTGTTGGAGCAATCGGCATTGTCTTTGGCTTGACTATATTAGGAAAAAATGTGATCAAGACAGTTGGTGAAAATATAACAACATTAACACCAAGCCTTGGATTTTCTGCTGAACTTGCCACAGCAACAACAGTAGTAGCTGCTTCTTATATCGGTTTTCCAATTTCAACTACTCATACTTTGGTTGGAGGTGTAATTGGGGTAGGGTTAGCAAAAGGTGTCAGTCATCTAAATATTGCTTCAATAGGAAGGATTATTACTTCATGGCTGGTTACCATTCCTATTGGTGCAACTTTATGCATATTATTTTATGTAATACTAAGATTAATATTTAATGTTTAAAAATTAAGAGCTTTGATTAACCCAATCTGACAGGTATGCATGTCCAGCCCTATGAGCTTCAATTTTCCCAACTTCGTCTATAGAATTATTTTCTTTTGCATTTAAAGAAAAAATTGAAATAATTATTTGGGTAAAAACCCTGTATACACCATCTTTGTTAAACATCTCTGGTAATTTGATATTAGTATCAACGAAAGACTGAATTGCAATAGACAATTCGTTAAATTTATCTGTTTCCATTGAAGGGCTAAATTCATTTGAAAGTATTATTTTTTGAGCTTTTAAATTAGCATTAAAGTAATCATAAAGAATATCAACACACCTCAAGACAACTACTGATAAATTATCAGTTTTTGTGTTTCCTGTTTTAGATTTAATGTCTTTAATGCATTCACTCATATAAATATTAGACATCTCTAATTTAAGTGATTTTGGTGTTGGAAAAAATTTGTATGTTGAAGTTCTCTTAAGACCAGATAATTCTGAAATATAGGCTATAGTTATCCTGTCTATACCTTCATCAATTAATATTTTTTCAGCAGTCTCTATTATTTTCTGTATTCTTAACTTGCTTCTATTTTGCTTAGGTGGGTTTTGCATATCTTAATTATCGACATTTGTCATAAAAATGTAAATCTTAAAAAAATTATGTTTCAAACATGTAACAAAAGTTTGCCTGAATGTGCTTATTTTTCTTTTCCTTTTTGATATCTTTTACAAGTTCTTTTTATCAATTTAAAACAAGAGGTAAATTATGTATAAAAAGTTATTTTGCATCATATCATTATTGTCGATTTCAGTTTACACCGTTTCTCAGGAGTCTGAAGACTCAGTAGAAGAGGTTGTAACCGTTGGTACTAAGGCAAGTTTAATATCAGCGATTGATAAGCAAAGAAATTCTAACTTAATTGTTTCAGTAGTTGATTCTGATGCTTTGGGGGATTTTCCTGATACAACCGCAGCTGAAGCTATAAGAAGGCTTTCAGGAATTACTGTTGAAAATGATCAAGGTGAGGGTAGATATGTAAATATCCGAGGAATATCTGGCGATCTCAATTCAATTGCTGTAAATGGCGCTCTTGTTCCAGCTCCTGAGGGTGGAAGAACAGTTATGCTTGATGGACTTCCAACGGAGTTACTTGATTCTATAGAAGTTTATAAATCTCTTACTGCTGATAAAGATGCTGACTCAATAGGCGGCAGAATTGAGTTTAATACAAAAAGAGCTACCTCAATTGATGGTACGTTATTAAAGGTAAAATTAGATACTTCTTACAACACACAATCAGAAAATGGAGATAACCCTAAAATGGCACTTACTTACGGGTCTATGATATCTGATAACGTTGGACACGTTCTCGGTGTCACTTATGCCAGCAAACAGATTGTAACTTACAACAACGAAACGGGATTTCCAGCATGGGATACAGATAACGGTAATATTTTTCTTGATGATGATTGGGAAATGAGGTTCTATGATTTAACCAGAGAAAGAACCGGCATCACTTATGATATTGACATGGTAATCGATGACAATACTTCAGTTTATGCTAACTTTTTATATAACCATTACGAAGATGATGAATTAAGAAATAAAGAAGAGTTTGGATCTCTTAGAACAGGCAGTGTATTTGCTGACTCAAGTGAAATTAATAGAATTAGAAGAGATGCTGAAGTTAGAAAAAGAATTGAGACACGCGATATTAGAACCGTAATATTCGGCGGAGAAACTCTAATAAATGACTGGTTTGCAGAAATACAATTTAGCCATTCTTATGCCGAAGAAAACGATACAGACAATGTTGATGTAACATTTAGAAGTGAGAGAATTGTTACTGACGATTGTGGAGGTCCTTGTGGTACTTTCTTTTATCAGAATCCTCAAAAAGTTGGTTTAGCTCTTACCTCATATGCCCAAGGTGTTCTTTATGCAGATTTGAATGTTGATGCATGGGAAGAAGACTGGAGTTTAATTAAAGATACTGAAACTGCTTTCAGTGTTGATATGACAAAAGATGGTTTTACATTCATGAATGCACCAACTACTGTGAAGTATGGTTTTAAATACAGGTCAAGAGAGAAGAAAGGTGATAGTAATGTCGTAGAAGTTGATGATGATAACGTACAAGCACTTCTTCAATCTGAATTTGGACCTTATACTAGATACTGGCCCTTTGCTGGTCAAGCTTACGGACCTCATGCAGACGAGAATCTTTTATATGCAAGAAAAGGCCTATATACAGGCGGACCTGATTACGATAATTTCGAAGAAGATTTTACTACCAATGAAGATATCACAGCCCTATATGTTATGGGCACAATGGAGTTTAATAAAGCTATTGTAATCGCAGGTATCAGAGTTGAGGACACTGACTACGATACTCTTGGATATAATGCTGGTGATGTTAATGATGTTTTAACTGCATCAAAAAGTTATACGTTTGTATCTCCAAGCCTAAACGTCAAATATTTCCTTGATGAGCAAACTATCGTCAGAGGAGCTGTTTGGAGAGCATTATCCAGACCAGGTTTTGGTCAGGCAAATTTAATTGCAGATATTTCTGAGAGAGATGATGGTAATTATCGTGGTTCGATGGGTAATCCTGATCTTGATCCCTATGAGGCAACTAACTATGATCTATCTATTGAGCACTATGGAGATGGATCTTTTGCTTCAATTGGGTATTTTAAGAAAGATATAGAAAATGCAATCTACCCGCTGGCTGTTGCTAATACAACTGTAAATGGTTTGCTGTTTGATGAATTGCTTACATACGTAAATACAGATGATTCTAAAGTTGAAGGTTTTGAATTGAATCTATTCAAAGAGCTTGATATGTTGCCAGAGCCTTTAGATGGAATGTTTGTTTCAATGAATTTTACTAAAACTGATGGAAGTTCATCATTAAGTGTTGATAACGGTACGGTGTCATTTCCATTCAGAAAATTATCAAAGAAAAATTCAAATATTTCATTAGGATACGATAAGAATAAGTTTGATATCAGGCTATCAGCTGTTTCAAGATCGCCTTACTTAGACTATCTTGCTGATGATGATGCTGAAACTATCCAGGGAGATTTAGATAATAACAATATCAGATACACAGATGACCATACTCAAATAGACTTTAATTTAAAGTATAAAATTAATGATCAAATGAGTATTAAATTTGATGTAAGTAACATTACAGATGAGCCTGAATTTTATTACTGGGGAACTCCTAATAGGTTATCTCAATATGATGAGTATGGTAGAACATATTCTATTGGCATAAGATATAATCTGTAAAACTTGTTAAACCTAAAAAGGCAACGTGAAAACGTTGCCTTTTTTATTTAAAATTTATTTATGTTAAAAAATATATATTTTTCA
>CBFHIO010000066.1:0-3603 GCA_965656035.1 Gammaproteobacteria bacterium
GTATCTTGTGAGCTGTAATATTTAAATCTACCGGAGTGCTTTATGAAAAAATTTTTAAAACCAATATTTATAATTTTAGTCATATCAGTAATAACAATATTTATACTTTTAAGGCAGCCTGCCTTTCAAGATAGATTGTTAGAATCGGCAATAGAAAATATAGCTGCTCCCTCGTCTTATTTACCAGATGAGGATGCCTTGACTGCAGTAGTTTGTGGTTCAAGAGCACCAATTCCAGCTCCAGATAGAGCTGAAGCATGCATTTTAATTCAAGCAGGAGATAATATTTTTATATTCGACACGGGTGGAGGGAGTGCTCAAAATCTTAATGATTGGAATACACCATGGGATAGGGTTAAAGGAATATTTTATACCCACCTGCATTCTGATCATATCTTTGATATCGCTGATTTTCATCAGGCAACTTGGATCAATGGTGGAAGAAAATCTAAGCAAAAAGTATATGGGCCTGAGGGGGTTCAAATGCTTACAGATGGCATAGAGCTTGCTTATACAAAAGATTATTTTTTTAGAAATGCGCATCACGGAGATACTATTGCTCCATTAGATATAGCCGGTTTTGATACGCATACTGTTGATTTAGATAATCCTATATTAATTGACAACGGGGATGTAAAAATTACAGCATATAGCGTTTCTCATGATCCCGTTGATCCTGCATTAGGCTATAGAGTTGAATACAAAGGGAGGTCAATCAGCATAAGTGGCGATACAATCTATGATAAAAATCTAGTTAATAATTCTAAGAACGTTGACGTTCTATTTCATGAATCTATGTCGCTTGATCTTTTAAATTTAATAAATAAAAATGCTAAGAGAATTGGCAATACAATGGCTGAAAAGGTAACTATAGATATTCAAGATTATCACACCCCTATTCCAGAAATTGTTCAAGCTGCTCAAGAAGCAAACGTCGGTCACTTAGTTTTTTACCATCATCTTCCAGCCCCAAGAAATCAATTAATGGAGAGCATTATGTACAGAGGTGTCAATGAAATCATGACTAACTGGACTGCCTCTCATGATGGCACTATGGTAATATTACCTACAGACTCGGATGAAATAATAATCACATCTATAGATTAATTTTAACTATATCAGGGGGATATAGACATGTTAGCTTCAATTAAAGAGTTTTTTAGAGTTATATCTGAACTTAAATACATTATTCCAATGCTAAGATATAAATGGCCTGAGTTAGACTCAAATGCATCTCTTGCTCACTCTTTTCAAGATACAGTTGAAGAATTCGGTGATAAAGATTTCCTTTATTTTGAAGATGAAGTATGGACTTATTCAAAAACAAATAAAGCCGCAAATATTCTTGCAAATAAATTAGCCAGTGAAGGTATTGAGCATGGAGATAAAGTTGTATTATTCATGGAAAATAGGCCTAGTTTTGTTATTTCGCTTTTAGCAATAAACAAATTAGGGGCTATTGGCGTCCTAATTAATACCAGTCTTACAGGAAAGCCTCTTATTCATTGCATAAATACATCTGATTGCAAAAAGTGTATTTTTGGAGATGAGTTATCTGAATCTTTGGAAGGTGTCTTATCTGAAATTAATATTACTAAGACATCCGATTTACTTTGGGTTGAAGATACCAACCCAAGCAATTGTCCTGATTGGGCGTCAAATATTAAAGACAATCAAAATGAAACTCAATTTTACAATCTTAAACAAACAGATAAAGTTGTTGCAGGAGATACTGCTTTTTATATATTTACATCAGGCACAACCGGAGTTCCTAAAGCTGCATTATTTACTAATGTAAAAGTAGTTGCTGGGTCTACAAATATAACCATGGCTGGGTATAGGCTTACAAGTGAGGATTGTATGTATAATTGTCTCCCCTTGTATCATTCAACCGGTCTGATACTTGGCCTTTGTGCCAGTATTAAGGTTGGGGCTTCAACTTTTATCAAACGCAAATTCTCCGCATCATCTTTTTGGCCAGAAGCTCAAAAATTCAATACAACTGCATTTGTATATGTTGGTGAACTCTGCAGATATTTAAGCTTTCAAGAGCCTTGTGCAGAAGAAGTTAATAACCCTATATCAAAAATGGTTGGAAATGGTTTGAGACCAGATCTTTGGGATACTTTTAGAAATAGATTTAATGTAGAAAGGATTTGTGAAATATATGGTGCAAGTGAAGCTAATGGCATGTTCATGAATCTTTTAAATAAAGACCAAACAATTGGGATGACAAATGTTGATGTTAAGTTATTTGAATACGATATTGCAGAAGATAAATTAAAAGTAGATGAAAATGGAAAATATATTGAAGTTAAAGACGATTCTCCTGGTTTGGCATTAATAAAAATTGGTCCAAATGCTATATACAACGGCTATACAGATGCTCAAGCTAGCGAAAAGAAAGTGAAAAGAGATGTTGAGGAAGATGGCGATCGTTGGTTTGATACTGGAGATCTTTTAAAAAAAATGGATGTTGGTTTTGCCCTAGGTAGGCAACATTATCAATTTGTTGACAGAGTTGGAGATACTTTCAGGTGGAAATCTGAAAATGTATCTACCAATGAGGTTGGTGAAATACTTAACTCATTTGAGCAAGTTAATATGGCAAATGTTTATGGAGTTAAGGTACCTCATAGCGAAGGCAGGGCTGGGATGGTAGCTTTTAATTGTGATCCTGGTACATTTGATTGGAATGCTTTTTCATCTTTTGTTGATGAAAAATTGCCTTTCTATGCAAGACCAGTTTTTGTAAGAATTATTGAAGAACTAGAGACAACAGGAACGTTTAAATTAAAGAAGGGAGATCTCCGAGAAGAGGCTTATCACTTAGACAAGGTTAATGAAGATTTGGTTTTTTTTAGAGAGCCAAAAAGCGAATGCTATACAAGACTTACAAATGAAAACTATGAACAAATAAATAATGGAACAATAAGCTTTTAACTGTTTATTTTAAATCACTATTAAAAATTCCATTATTATGTTTTCACCATTTCTTTAATTATATTTTTGACGTCTTTAGCTCTATTTTGATTTTCTAAATTATTCCAATTGATGTCGGCAAAATTCTTTAAATCTTTAATTTTAGATGATCTCAGGACATCGTTTTTTTCAAAAGCATCGATAACATCCATTGTCCCCTCATAATTATTACAAACCAAAACCATGTCGCAGCCAGCCTTGATTGATTTCATAGCTTTTTCACCCATTGAGAAATCACCCGCACCTTTCATAGATAAGTCATCACTAAATACTATTCCTTCAAATGCTAATTTCTCTTTTAATATTTTTTTTATCCATATATCTGAGTAGCTCACACAAATATCATCTACCTTCGGGAAGGTTATATGAGCTGTCATCAAAGAACCTAAATTATTTTTAAGCTCTATGAAAGGTTTTAAATCAACCTCTAGTAATTCTTCATACGACCTGATATCAAAAGGTTCAGAGACATGGCTATCTTCAAATATACCTCCGTGCCCAGGAAAATGTTTGCCGGTTGCTTGCATGCCCGCCTCATTCATTCCGTTGATAAATTTTCCTGCTAATTTGCCAACTAAATTAGGATCATTTGAAAATGCTCTATTTCCTATAATACTGCTA
>CBFHIO010000067.1:0-3562 GCA_965656035.1 Gammaproteobacteria bacterium
TGAAACTAAGGCGACAACAACATAAGCAATATTCCACACTATGGTTGTGTCTATAACAGCTGCTAATATAAAGCATAATACATAAAAATTTCTGTACCAAAAAACACCCCTTTCTCCGAAGATGTAGGCTGTTGATCTATCTCCATAATAACACCACGTAATAGCAGTAGAAAAAGCAAATAATAGAAGCGCAACAGCTACTAGCTTACCACCATATTCTCCAAAAATACCCTGAGAAAAAGCTTTGGCAGTTAATTCAGCAGAGCTTACTAATGATTTACCCTTCAATGTAACTGGTTCCAAAATCTTTCCATCCAAAATGTTTAATGAGCCTGAATATGTGTCTTTACTAGTGCTTAACACTTCAACATCTTCAGCTATCGATCGTGAGTGCAGAATTGTAATATTTGAGTTATTAATACGTCCATCTTCTATCGAGATAGTACCGTTATACTCTTTTACATCTGACTCTAATGATTGGACATAGTTAGTTAGCTCACTTATATGATTTGGATAAACATAGGATCCATCAGAATTTTTTTCATCAGAATAAATGCCATCGAGTATAACCATATCCGTTTTAGCAAATGTTGTATCAAATTTTTGTGTCCAAACTCCACTTGATAAAATTACCAATGCTGTAACACTACATACAACTATGGTATCTATAAATGGTTCTAGTATTGATACAACTCCTTGATCAATAGATTTATTTTTTGATGATGCATGAGCTATTGGAGACGATCCTTGGCCGGCTTCATTTGAATATAAGCCTCTAGCAACACCATATTTTAGACTCATTGCAAAACTTGCACCTAAAAAACCTCCCACTGCAGCAGAGCCGGTAAATACTTGAGAGAAAATAGCATTGAATGATGGAATTATGTTTTGATAATTTTCAGCAAGAATAATTAATGCACCACCAAAATATATTAAACCCATTATTGGAATTATTTTACTAGCAACAGATGCAATTCTTTTGATTCCACCAATTATAATTATCCATAATAAACCGCCTAGAAATAATCCAGTAAATAGCTTTGGAACAGAAAATTCAGTATTCATTACAAGTGCTATATTATTGATTTGCGGCATGTTTCCTGAGCCAATTGCAGTAATCATCATCAAAAATGCAAAAAGAATACCTGCCCATTTCATATTCAATGCACTTTCAATATAGTACATAGGGCCACCAGATATACTACCGTCAGCTAATTTAGTTCTATACTTATGACCCATTGTCACTTCAACGAATTTTGTTGTCATTCCAAAAATGGCTGTTATCCACATCCAAAATATAGCTGCTGGGCCTCCCGTCCATATAGCTAGAGCCACACCACCAATATTTCCTGTGCCTACTGCCCCCGACATAGCTGTTGTAAGAGCTTCAAATGCGGTTGTTTCTCCATCAGAATCTGTTTTTTTATTCTTCCCGGAAACCAAATGCCAGGCTTTACCAAAAAACCTAAATTGAGGGAAACCTAAATATATAGTGAAAAATATTCCCGTTCCAACCAATAAAATTGGGAACCACCATGACCCACTTAAATTGCTATCAAGTAATATTAAAAATTCATTAAATTGATCCATAGTTTATTCCTTATTTTGCCACCAAGCTTCTAGCTCTGTATAACCGCCAACATCTTTACCATCTATCTTAATCTGAGGAAAGGTTCTAGCAGTCGGGAAAATAGTAAAAAATTCCTCTCTAGTAAAATCTTTATCTAATTCTTTGTAAGAATATTGAAGTCCTTCCCTTTCACACAAAGCTTTTGCTTTATCACAGTATGGACAAAAGGTCTTTCCATATATTTCAATCATCATGTTAATATTCCTTTGTTGTTAATTTATTATAATCAAAATGTCATTGTTTAGTCTTAAAGATAAATCAATTTTAATAACCGGTAGTTCTAAAGGTATTGGTAAATCTATAGCTCACCAATCTGCACTTATGGGCGCAAACGTAATTATATCATCAAGAAAGCTAGATGCTTGCAAAACAACTGCAAAGGAGATAAATGATGAAATTGGTAGAGAGGTTGCTTTCCCAATAGCTTGCAATATAGCAGATGATGATCAATTAAAAAATCTTGTAGATACAACAATTGATACCTTGGGCAGTATAGATACAGTAATTTGTAATGCAGCAACTAATACATTTATGGGATCAATGCTTGATATGAGCATTGAGCAGTTTGATAAAGTTATGCACAACAACATTAGGTCTAATCAACTTTTATGCAATCTATGCCTTCCTGACATGGTAAAAAAAGAAGAAGGCTCAATAATAATAATTTCAAGCATAGCTGCAATTAAAGGCAGTTCGATGTTGGGTGCCTATAATATTAGCAAAGCAGCTGATGTAATGATTGTAAAAAATATAGCTGCTGAATTTGGACATAAAAATATTAGAGCTAATTCAATAGCTCCCGGTTTAATAAAAACCGACTTCGCAAAAGGCCTTTGGGAAAATCCTGATATTTTAAAAGCAGTATTACAAACCAATCCCATGCAAAGAATTGGTTATCCAGACGAAATAGCTGGCGCAGCTATCTTATTATCATCAAAAGCTGGTAGCTATATTAATGGGCAAACAATAGTTATTGATGGTGGTGTTACTGCAGTCTGATAGATTGTTTTATCTCGCTACAAAAATAATTTAGTACATGAGATTCATTTATTGATGAAACGCCATAAAAATCATTACGCAAATCATTTAATTCAACAATTATGTTCGAAATTTTTAAATTACTAAATGTTGTGTTATTAAAATTTTTATATGCCCCGCTCAATCCTTCATTTGTTATTTTTGACTTTAAAAGTATTTTCAATAGCTCTACAAAATAATTTATCTTCGAAATAAAGCTAATATCTAAATCATTTATAAATTTTATTGTTTGTCCTTGATCAATTTTCATATCAATAAATTGAATAATTATTGCAATAAACTCTTTGTATGAATAATGTCTGTCATTTTGAATATCCTCTAGGATATTTAGAGGCATAGCATAACTTGGAAAATCAATTGACGAATAATCAGTAATTCCATGATTATTAAGCCATTCGTCAACTTTAAATGATGGTATATGAGGAATATTATAAACCTGGCATCTGCTATAAATGGTTTGTTTTAGAGATTTGGGTCTGCTTGTGGTCATAATGATATAAGAATATGATGCAGGCTCTTCCAGTGATTTAAGAAGTGCATTCTGAGATTCTTCATTCATGCTATCAGCATTCATAATGCATACTACTTTATTCTTTGAGATAGATGGAGTAAGGGTCAAAAAAGAAACAACATCCTTATATCCTTTTTCCTCATCCCAATATTTAGATTCTTTTTTTTGCTTAATGATGTCTTTTAAATATATTTTGTCTCTATCTAGGAGATAAAAATCTGGATGATTATTGGTCCCAAGTAGTGATTGACTTTGAGAGTCAAGATCCTCGTTAAAGTTTGCAATAATTTTTTGTGATATTTTTTTTGCTAATATATTTTTCCCAACACCGGCTGGACCATTAATGATAATTCCATGAGGTAAATTAATATAATTTAGTTGTT
>CBFHIO010000068.1:0-3556 GCA_965656035.1 Gammaproteobacteria bacterium
TGATATCTTCATATCTTTGGTATTTTCTTTGTCGAATATTTTTTTTACTACAGCAGTATAGTGAACATGTCCTGACATTAGATGACCCCCAATTTCAGAAGAGGCTTTAATGGACCTTTCTAAATTTACAACGTCACCCTTTTCAATATATTTTAAATTTGTCTTAAGTAATGTTTCTTCTATGACATCAAATTTAAGATTTTTAATACCATTATCTTTTGAGGTAAGACAGACTCCGTTTACTGAAATGCTAGCGCCTTTTTTTAAGCCCTTATTAAAGTTTTTTGGTGTTGATATATGAATGCGAATGAAATCATTGAAATCCTCTACTTTTAATACTTTTGCCTTGTGAGAAACTATGCCAGAAAACATCTATGCCCCCCATTCGTTTCTATAGGCTTGAAGTCTCTCAAGGTGTTTCTCATATCCTGAATTCGATTGGGAATATGTGATCAGAGTATCTAAATTAATTATAGATATTACTTGCATGCCAAATTCTTCTTCAAGTTCTCTTCTGGCAGAAAGATTGCCGCTTCCTTTTTCTTGTCTATCTAAGCCAACCATCATTATTTTTGGGGTTGCTCCTGTTAATTTGATCATTTTTATAGATTCTTTTGCAGCAGTGCCCGCTGATATGACATCATCAACAATCAGAACATCACCAGAAGGGTTGTTACCAATAATAGTTCCGCCTTCACCATGATCTTTAATTTCTTTACGATCAAATGATAATGGGTATTTAAAACCATCTTTATCAAAAGTCATGGCGATTATTGAACCAAGAAAAATGCCTTTATATGCTGGACCATAAATACAATCAAATTTTAAATTAGCGACATTGATAGCATGTTTATAGCACTCTGCAAGCTCATAAAGATACCCACCGTTTAACATTCGAGCTGCATTAAAAAAATAAGGACTTTTTCTACCAGACTTTAGAGTGAAATCACCAAATTCAAGAACTTTGGCATTTAAAGATAATTCAAGAAATTTTTTTTGATAGTCTTCCACTTATTTTAAACATGCTTTTTGTTTTTCAATGATATCAGCAATAGCAGAACTTCCAAGTTCTATCATTTGATTTAACTGATCTTTTGAATAAGGAGCCTCCTCAGCCGTGCCTTGAATTTCTATCAGTTCGAGCGAATCGGTCATGACAAGATTTAAATCTGTTTCAGCGTTGCTGTCTTCGACATAGTCAAGATCTAAAATAACTTCGTTGTTCAATATTCCTAATGAAACTGCAGCTATATGTCTTTTAATTGCTCTATGATCGTCGTGATGATTTTGAAGAGCTAAAAACAATGCTACACAACCGCCAGTAATTGAAGCAGTTCTTGTTCCACCATCTGCTTGTATTACATCACAATCTATATTTATAGTTTTTCCTTTTATATACTTTAAATCAACAGCTTGTCTAAGCGATCTGCCAATTAGTCTTTGAATCTCTTGAGTCCTACCGCTTTGTTTACCTCTTGCAGCTTCTCTACTCATTCTTTCATTTGTTGACCTAGGAAGCATACCGTATTCTGCAGTTACCCACCCCTCATCGCTTGCTTTCATCCATCTTGGGACATTAGTATCAATAGTAGCAGTACAAATTACTTTTGTATTTCCAAAAGAAACCAGTACAGAGCCCTCGGCATGGATATTAATATTTGGCTCAATAGTAATATCTCTAAGTTGATTTGGTTTTCGGTTATTGTTTCTTTCCATAATTAGATCCTATGGACACATGATCCAATATTTAAGATAAGCTTTCTTTAACAATTTTGCTGACTAAGCCCATATCTGCTGTTCCAGCAGGGATCGAGTTTTTTAGAATAGCCATTACTTTACCTATGTCCTGCATAGAAGCAGCGCCTGATTCTGCAATAGCGTCAGAGACTTTTTTATTTATTTGAGATTCGTCTAATTGTGCTGGTTTATATTTAGATAGAACATTTACTTCAAGCTGCTCTTTTTCAGCAAGATCAGATCTACCTCCACTTGTAAATTGAGCAATAGAGTCATTTCTTTGTTTAATCATCTTGTTAATAATAGAAAGAGCCTTTGCATCATCAACTGTATCTTGATTATCAATTTCAAATTTTTGGACCTCTGACTTAAACATTCTTAAAGTATCACGAGTCATATCATCTTTCTCAAGCATAGCTTGTTTAAGATCAGATTGTATTTCAAAAAGAAGGGTCAAGATTATCTAAAAGATCTTTGTCTTGAGAAAGAAAATTTTCTGTTTGATTTTCTGGCTCGCTTAACAGCAGCTGCCATTAAACGTTTTCTTTTTTCAGTAGGTTTCTCATAGAACTCTCTTGCTCTGATCTCTGGGACAATAGCTGCTTTTTCACAAGCACGCTTAAACTTTCTTAGACCAATATCAAAATGTTCTGTTTCTTTTATTATAATTGAAGGCATAATGTGTCGCGTAGTTTAGGCTGTAATTAGAAAATTTGCAAAACATTTTTATTAAAAATTATGAAAACTTTAGGAATTGAAACTTCTTGTGATGAAACGGCAATCGCAATATATGACAGTGAGAATGGCATTATTGGTGAATCTGTATTTAGTCAAATTAAAATGCATGCTGAATATGGTGGTGTTGTGCCTGAGCTTGCATCAAGAGACCATTGCGTAAAAATAGTAACGGTTTTACAAGAAGCCCTTGGAGATATTGATATTAATACAATAGATCAAATTGCATACACTTCAGGACCAGGATTAATGGGAGCTTTATTGATTGGTGAGAGCTTTGCTCAAGGTTTATCAGATGCTCTAAAAATTCCTGTGTTACCAATTAATCATTTAGAGGGTCATTTGATGTCACCTGTGATGGAGTTTCCAGAAATACAAACTCCGTATATTTCTCTTTTAGTAAGCGGCGGTCACAGTATGATTGTTGATGTTAAAGAAAGAGGAAATTATGAAATATTAGGCCAATCCCAAGATGACGCTGTTGGCGAGGCTTTTGATAAAGTTGGAAAATTATTAGATTTACCATATCCCGGAGGTCCGCATATTGAAAAACTAGCTTTAAATGGGAATCCCCACGCTTATGATTTTCCAAGGCCTATGATGTATAGCGATAACCTTGATTTAAGTTTTAGTGGATTAAAAACTTCAGTTTTGTATACAGTTAGAGATATTAAGAATATTACAGAGAATATTAAATCAGACATAGCTGCTTCTTTTCAACAAGCTGTTATAGATGTTTTAACTCGTAAGATTAAAAAAGCGGTTGAAATAAGTGGAAGGTCTGATGTGATTATTGCTGGCGGGGTTGCAGCAAATAAAGCACTTAGTTCTTCCATAAAAGATCTAGAAAATTCATTAGCGATAAGAGTTTTTTATCCATCTTTAAAATATTGTGGTGATAACGCTGCAATGATTGCTTTTGTTGGATCTTTAAGATCTTCTGATAAGATTGAACCCAAGGCCTCTTATGTAAGAGCAAGATGGCCTTTAAGTGAATTAACTACATGAAAGACATTATTTATATAAAAGATCTTCGAGTAAAAACAATCATAGGTATATTTGATTGGGAGAGAAAAGTTAAGCA
>CBFHIO010000069.1:0-3335 GCA_965656035.1 Gammaproteobacteria bacterium
TATGGAACATTTCCATCGGGAATCAACCATTCGATGTTAGGATCGAATGATGCTTTGCACAGAGTACGCATTGCATCTGAGTCATTCTCTCTCAGAATAGCAACTTTGTTGAACGAGTAGAAATTATTCGAGATTTAAGGCTTGGAAAATTTGATGTCTTGGTTGGTATTAATTTATTAAGAGAAGGATTAGATATTCCAGAGGTAAGTTTGGTTGCGATTTTGGATGCGGATAAAGAAGGATTTTTAAGATCTGAAACAACGATGATTCAAACCATAGGAAGGGCAGCAAGAAATTTAAGAGGCAAAGCAATTTTGTATGCCGACAAAATGACAGGCTCTATGGAAAGAGCAATTGCAGAAACTAACAGAAGAAGATCTATTCAAGAAAAATATAACAATGAAAATAATATTACTCCTAAGTCAATTAACACAAAAGTAAAAGACATCATGGAGGGCGCAAGAGTTATAAAAGGTAAAGCAAAAGTTAAGAAAGAAGACATAGAAAAATCTTTGCCTTTTAAAATTAAAGAAGACTCTGTTGAGGAGTTGAGTAAGTCAATTGAACAGATAGAAAATCAGATGTATGTCTATGCTAAAGATATGGAATTTGAGAAGGCAGCACAGTGCAGAGATAAGATGAAATACCTTAAAAGAAAGTTAATTGATCTTTAGGCTGAGTGCATGAATGAGCAGCTAATAATTTGTAATAGTTTTTTATTCGATTGACATAATCGATGGCTTGCTGGCCTCTTGAATAACCGTTTACATCAACTAAATTTACGTCTTCACCGCTAATATTTTTTAGCTCACTTTCAAGATCTGGCCATGTAATTTCATCAGGCTCTTTACCAATCTCTTTGGCTATGTTGATGATATTTGTGGGACCAAGATTGTATTTAGCTAGTGATATAGATAACTGATCTGCTGTTGTTTTTCCGTATACATTTCTTTCTTGTAGCATTGCTAAATACTTAGCGCCGCCCATAATATTTTGTTCAGGATTAAGCCGTTTTTCAACCCCAACTAATGCAGCTGTCTCAAGAGTTACCATCATCATTCCTCTTACGCCCATATTAGATTTTGCCCTTGGATCCCATTGAGATTCTTGAAAAGAAATAGCTGCCAAAAGGTCGGTATCAATAGAAGTTTCCTCTGATGCTTTTTCAAACATTGCTTTGTATTTTGGAAATCTATTTTCTAACAAGTCTTTAAATTTTGTTTGCTCAAAATTATTTAAAGGAGTATTTTCATAGACCTCTTCGATGTGAGATTCGCATTCGTAAGTGTCTTTTTTTTGAGCAAGGAAGACGTCACACGAGCTTATGATTATCAAGCATGAAATACTAAAAAAAACTTTAAAGATATTCCTCATTTTCAATTATTTATTATAAAAGACTTTATAATTGTTATATACAATATTTCAGACTGAGAGAAGTGTCAAAGATTAATACTTTTATATTGCAAGGCAAGAAAAGTTTTTCTGACTCTAAACTAGAGCAATTGAACTTCGAATTCAATAATGCAAACAACACGCAATCTAAAATTAACTCAAACGAAGTTTATATTGTTGCATCTCAAAATCTAAATTTAGATTTAGAAAGCTTAAAAAATATTCTAAATGCTGATAATAATTTGGATTCATTTTCTTTTTTAGTTGGCCCAAGATCTGGAACTATTTCACCTTGGTCATCTAAGACCGAAGATATTATTAAAAATGTTGGCATCAAAGATGTCGATAGAGTTGAGAGATTTAATGGTTTTAATATTTCAGATCAAATAAATATTGATGGTATAGATTTATCGATGTTTTTTGATCGGATGACTCAATCGATGTATCTAAATTCTGATGAATGCATCAATTTTTTACATGCCGACCCTCAGAGATCAATAAGTGTTATAGATGTTTTAAAAGGCGGCATAAAAACTCTAGAAGATGCTAATAAAGCCTTTGGTTTTGCTATGAGTAACGAAGAAATTGAGTATTTATATGATTTTTACTCAAAAGCATCTAGAAATCCAACAGATGCAGAGTTAATGATGTTTGCTCAAGCCAATTCAGAGCATTGTAGACACAAGATATTTAATGCTAAATGGACTGTTAACGGTGCTGCCAAGAATAATAGCCTCTTTGACTTAATAAAGGAGACAAGCAAGCAGTCCCCAAAGGGTATTATTTCAGCGTATAAGGATAATGCAGCTATTACAGAGGGTGAAAGCGTTCAAAGACTAAATCTAGATGCGGACAATAATTATGCTTTTGTTGAAGACAAACTTAATTCAACAATTAAAGTAGAAACTCACAACCACCCAACTGCTATTTCCCCATATTCCGGAGCAGCAACTGGCTCAGGTGGTGAGATTAGGGATGAGGGTGCTACCGGTAGAGGGGCTAAACCCAAGATAGGATTAGTTGGATTTAATGTATCTAACTTAAGAATCCCAAATCTTAAAAGAAGCTGGGAAGGTGAGGAGCACAAGCCAGGAAGAATAGCCTCTCCTTTAGATATTATGATCGAGGCTCCCATTGGAGCAGCTGCCTTTAATAATGAATTTGGAAGGCCTTCAACCCTTGGTTACTTTAGATCTTACGAAACTCATTTTGATCAAAGCAATAAAGCTTATGGATATCACAAGCCAATAATGCTGGCAGGTGGAATAGGAGAAATAAGAGATAGGAATAATTTTAAACTACAAATAACCGAAGGCTATCATGTTGTAGTTCTTGGTGGTCCCGCAATGTTAATTGGTCTTGGTGGTGGTGCGGCATCATCTGTTTCCTCAGGAGATAGTGACGAAGATTTAGATTTTGCATCGGTTCAAAGAGATAACGCTGAGATGGAAAGAAGATGCCAAGAAGTAATAAACGCATGCTCATCCCAAGATAATAGCTATATAGAATTTATCCATGATGTGGGCGCTGGAGGCCTTTCTAATGCTATTCCAGAACTGGCTAAGGATTCAAATTTAGGCGTTTACATTGAGCTAGATAAAATTCCAAATTCGGATAAGTCTATGTCTCCAATGGAGATTTGGTCTAATGAATCGCAAGAGAGATATGTCTTGGCCGTTCATCCAGATAACAAAGATGCCTTTGAAACAATCTGTCAAAGAGAAAGGTGTGTTTATGCTTTTGTTGGTATTACAACCGAAGAAAAGTCTGTAAAACTATTCGATTCAAAAACTGATTCTTACCCAGTAAATGTTCCTCTGTCTATGTTGTTTGGTGATTTGCCAATCACCGATATGTCAGTAACTTCCAGTGAAGTTGCTGAAATTAAAGAAGATGCTTCATCAAGTTATAAATTTGCTGATGCTCTTGTTAAAACACTTCAA
>CBFHIO010000070.1:0-3325 GCA_965656035.1 Gammaproteobacteria bacterium
ATAAAATATTCAACCACTAGATATATATATATATCCACCCTACCCGGCTGGTACTCCTGCCCCGTGGACACATTTTTATAATATATGGAAACATTTGTGGAAACATGCGTTTTGTAGAAATGCTTAATCTATCAGGGCGGTGCATGGAAACACTATGGAAACATCACCCATAAAAAAAGCCCACTAATGTGGGCTTCTTAGTAAATTGGCATCCCGTAGGGGAGTCGAACCCCTGTTGCCGAGATGAAAACCCGGTGTCCTAGGCCTCTAGACGAACGGGACGTGATGCGAAATGTATTATATGGAATCAAAAGCAATTAGCAAAGTAATTAATGATTATTTTAGCTTCTTATTTATTGCAGCTAAAAAACCTCTCATAAAACTTGTTTCCATTTCATCAGGGTGAAGCCTTGAGAACATTCGCTTAATTCTTGAAATAATCTTTTTTGGATTATCAGGGTGAATGACACCAATGTTAATGGCTGTTTCAATAAAATGATCTATTAGCATTTGAAGGTTTTCAGAATCTACTTCTGGATAGTCGTGCCAATCTCTAGCATCTTGATTAAAGTGAGATTTAAAAATTTCATAACACACTATTTGAGCTGACATAGCTAGATTCAATACTGGGTATTCTGGGTTTGCTGGAATCTCAATATGAGTATTAGCAAGCTGCAATTCTTCATTTGTGAGACCCCTATCCTCTCTGCCGAATAAAATTGAGACTTTTTTATCTGATGTCACTTGTGTATTTATCAGTGATGCGCCCTCTTCTGCATGGACTGTCGGCCATTGAATGGTTCTACTTCTTGAGGATGTCGCGTAAACAAAGGTGCTATCCTTAATAGCCTCCTCAATAGAATCAAAAATTTGAGCATTTTCTAGAACATCGCCCGCGTTGCCAGATAATGCATTAGCTTCTCCAGAAGGAAACTTTCTTGGATTAACTAGAGATAAATTGCTCAGACCCATTGTTTTCATTGCTCTTGCAACAGAGCCAATGTTTCCAGGATGAGAAGTCTCTACCAAAACAATATTGATTAAATTACTTTTAAAACTCATATGTCTATTATCGCCATTTCCATTACAATAGCGACATGTCAAAACAAGCTTTATTAAATGTTGGTCAAATTGCTGCTAGAAAAGGTGCTAGTGAACTAGAATTTGCAGTAAAAAAAGTGCACAGCTTGGATTCCTCTAAAGGCGAACCAGACGGGTATTTAAAAGCAATCATAAGAAGAGTAGAAGGAATTGTTATTGATGAAATAAGAAAATTTTACCCAGAAGATAATTTTCTTAGTGTTGAGTCTGGGTCAGAAATTAATAATTCAAATATTACATGGGTACTCAAAGCCATTGATGGTGAAACCAACTTTATAAATGGCTATCCTCACTTTGCATTATCTTTGTGCTCTCTTGTTGATGAAGTTCCAACAACAGCAGTAATAATTGATCCATTAAGACGAGAAGAATTTTCTGCTTCAAAGGGATCAGGGTCAGATCTTAACAATGGGAAAATAAGAGTTAGTAAACAGCAAGGCTTGAATGGCTCTATGGTTTCATTTTTTAACAATAATGAAACTAAAACAGAATATTCATATGATTTTGATAAAACTTATAAAGAGATTGTTAATCAAGATTTATCAATTAGAGCTTCAGGATCTATTGGTTTAGATCTTGCCTATATTGCAACAGGTAGACTTGATGCTATCTGGGCACATGGTCAAAAACTTTGGGATGTTGCAGCCGGTCTCCTAATTGCAGAAGAGTCTGGAGCCCTAATAAGTAATTTTAATGGTGACCCAAATTATTTAGACGGAGATCATTTTATTTGCTCAACACCTAAGGTATACAAATCAATACTTAAGTCGGTAAAACCTTACTTTAAAGCCTAGGGCAATTCATCAAACTCAGCACCCTCTGGCTCGGGTATAACTAAATCTTCTTGAATTAACGTTAACGACATTAGCATATTTGCAACTACATATATTGAAGAATAGGTACCTACCATTACTCCTAAGATTAGTGCCAAACTAAACCCTTTGATCATTTCTCCACCAAATATAAATAAGGCGAAAAGAACCAATAAAGTTGTTAACGATGTGACTATTGTTCTGCCTAAAGTTTGATTTAAAGAAAAATCAATCATTTGCATTGGGTCCATCTCTCTTTGAGTTCTAAAATTTTCTCTAATCCTGTCTGAAACAACAATAGTATCATTCAGTGAATATCCAATAACAGCTAACAACGCAGCTAAAACAGTTAAATCAAAATCCCAAGAAAAAATTGAAAATAATCCTAGAATTATTACTACATCATGAGCAAGTGCAGTCACAGCACCCAAAGCAAACTTGTACTGAAATCTAAAAGCAACATACATCAGAATCATGAATAATGCGACAAGCATACCAAGTCCACCTTGGTCTCTTAACTCTGAACCAACTTGAGGCCCTACAAATTCGATCCTTTTAAGTTCACCTTTATAGCCCTCATCAATTAATAGGTTGTATACAGCTTCTCCAAGAGAGCTGTTACCATTTTGATCTGCTACTTTAATCAGAACATCTAAATTAGTTCCAAAATTTACAACCTGTGAGTCCTCATAGCCATTCTGGCTTAATGTTGTTCTTATGGACTCAAGATCAACCGGTGTTTCATAAGTAACTTCAATAAGTGTTCCGCCACTAAAATCAAGACCTAAACTTAAACCACGAAAGGTTAATGATAAAACCGAAACAGAAAAAATTATTATTGAGACAATTCCTGCAATTTTTCTGTATTTCATAAATTGAAATCTAATATTCATTATATTTTCAATTCCTTAACATTTTTATTTCCGTATACAAGATTTACCATTGCCCTTGTGCACATAATTGCTGTAAACATTGAGGTTACTATTCCAATTGATAGCGTTATAGCAAAACCTTTAACAGGACCTGTTCCAATTACATATAAAATTAAAGCTGCGATTAAGGTGGTAACGTTAGCATCAAAAATTGTAATAAATGCTCTTGAGAATCCATCTCTGATTGCGGTTTGAGGATCCTTTTCTTTAAGCTCTTCTCTTATCCTAGCAAAGATAAGAACGTTAGCATCAACTGCCATACCAACGGTAAGAACAATACCAGCAATACCGGGCAGGGTTAGGGTGGCTCCAAGTATAGACATGATTCCTGTAATTAAAACTAGATTAATTAACAAAGAAACATTAGCTGCCAAACCAAAAACTCTATAATAAAAAGTCATAAATATAATTACCAGAGCAAGACCAATCATAATAGATCGCATTCCTAGCTCAATATTCTCTTTTCCTAGACTTGGTCCA
>CBFHIO010000071.1:0-3023 GCA_965656035.1 Gammaproteobacteria bacterium
ATAGGCTTAAAAGATGATTAATCCAAAGATAAAAATCTGTGGTATTTCAGATCTAGAGATTTTAAGAGAACTAATAAATCTTAATTTAGATTTCATAGGTTTTATTTTTTATTCCAAAAGTCCGAGATATGCTGATGAGAATTTTATAAAACAAATAGAAAATATAGACTTTAAAGACACTCAACCTGTTTGTGTTTATGTGAATGCTGATGAGGATTATATTTATGAAACCTCATCTTTTTTTGATAACCCTGTTCTTCAATTTCATGGAGATGAAGATCAAAGGTTTTGTGAAACTTTTGGACTGGAATATTGGAAGGCAATTAGAGTCAAAGATAAAAATGATATGAAAAAAATATCTCAATATGATTCTGCCTCAGCAATCCTTCTAGAAAATCACAAAGATGGAATCTATGGAGGGACTGGGGAGTCATTTAATTGGAAATTATTAAAAAATATTGATAATGATTTTCATAATTTTGTTCTTTCAGGTGGAATTAATTCTGAAAATGTCCATAATGCATTAAAGACTAATTCGTGGTGTTTAGATCTTAACTCTGGGGTTGAATCTCAAGAAGGCATCAAAGACATCCTTTTGATAAAAGATATTTTAAAAACAATCAGAAACTATGGCGTTTAGTAATTCTAATTTTCCTGACAAAGAAGGATTTTTTGGCGAGTATGGTGGCAAATTTGTCCCTGAAACTCTTATGTATGCTCTTGAAGAATTGGAAACTACTTATAATAATTTAAAAGATAGTAAAGACTTTATAGACGAGTTTTATAAAGACCTCTCTCATTTTGTTGGCAGGCCTTCACCATTATATTTTGCTAAAAGGCTTACAGATCACTATAAATCTGGTTCAATTTGGCTTAAGCGTGAAGATCTAAACCATACAGGCGCCCATAAAATTAACAATACTGTAGGTCAGATACTTCTTGCTAAATACATGGGTAAAAAAAGAATTATTGCAGAAACTGGTGCTGGCCAGCATGGAGTTGCTACAGCAACTGTTGCAGCAAGGCTGGGATTAGAGTGCCATATTTATATGGGTGCTGAAGATGTTAGAAGGCAATCTTTAAATGTTTATAGAATTAAATTACTCGGAGCCCATGTCCATCCTGTAGATTCAGGCTCAGCCACACTAAAAGATGCTTTAAATGAGGCTCTAAGAGATTGGGTAACTAACGTCGATAATACTTATTACATTATTGGTAGCGTTACAGGCCCTCATCCATACCCAATGATTGTTAGAGACTTTAACTCTGTTGTTGGTAAAGAAGTGATTGAACAATCTAAAGATTTGTTTGGCAAAATGCCAGATGCTGTAGTTGCATGTGTTGGCGGCGGTTCGAATGCCATGGGGATATTTCACCCATTTATCGATATCAAGGAAACAAGACTCATTGGTGTTGAGGCTGGAGGTGAGGGTGTTTCAACAGGTGAACACGCAGCACCATTAAATGATGGTACTCCTGGAGTTCTTCATGGAGCTAGAAGCTACTTAATGCAGGATGAATCTGGTCAGGTAAAAGATACTAAATCAGTTTCAGCTGGTTTGGATTATCCTGGAGTGGGACCAGAACATTCTTGGTTAAAAGATGTTGGAAGAGCAGAGTATGTTGCAGTAAGCGATGATGAAGCCCTTAAGGCTTTTCATGAAGTAACAGAGCTCGAGGGAATTATGCCAGCGCTTGAAACAGCTCATGCTTTTGCATATTTAGAGCCACTAATGAAAGAATTAGATTCATCAGCTAATGTGGTTGTAAATGTTTCTGGTAGAGGCGATAAAGATATAAATACTGTTGCTGAAATCGACGGGATAGAGTTTTGAATAGGCTGACATTAGGTTTACAAAATCTTAAAGAAAATAATAAAAAAGCTTTGGTAGCATACCTAGTTGCAGGTGATCCAGATATTGATACAACCCTAGATCTCATGCATTTATTTGTAGAATCTGGTGTTGATGTTATAGAAATAGGGGTGCCATTTACT
This sequence comes from Gammaproteobacteria bacterium, assembly GCA_965656035.1. Lineage (GTDB taxonomy): Bacteria > Pseudomonadota > Gammaproteobacteria > Magnimaribacterales > D2472 > SCGC-AAA076-P13. The sequence continues at coordinate 1,997 of CBFHIO010000071.1, forward strand.
GATCCAATCGCTGAGGGGCCAACTATTCAAAAAGCTCATGATCGTGCACTTAAAAATAATATATCTCTTAAGATGATCCTTGATTTAGTTGATAGTTTTAGAGAGACCAACACTAAAACGCCTATAGTTTTAATGGGTTACTTGAATACTTTCATATCTCATATCGATTTAGTCCAATCAATCGGTGAGAATAGCGCTGATTCAATTTTAGTAGTGGATGTCCCTGGAGAGCTTAACCTTGAGACTTATGGTATTACTAATCCTAATATAAATACTATTTCATTAATATCTCCTACAACTAAAGATGATAGAGTTGAATCCATAGCTAAAAATAGCACCGGTTTTATATATTATGTAACTCTCAGGGGTGTAACAGGTTCCTCAAACCTTAATATCGAAGAAATTAAAACTAATATTCAAAAAATTAAAAAATACTCAGATGCTCCTACAATGGCAGGCTTTGGAATAAAATCTGTTGAGGACGCTGCTACTTTGGCAGCATGTTCTGATGGGGTTGTGGTAGGCTCATCCATTGTCCAAATGATTGCTGATAGCTCTAAATCAAAAGAATTTGATAGAATAGCTAAATATCTTAAGGAGATGAAAACCGCTATATCATGAACTGGCTAACAAGGCTCATACCTTCAATAATGACATCCAAGTCTAAAAGTAAGGTGCCTGATGGACTTTGGAGCTCTTGCCCTTCTTGTGAATCTGTTTTGTATGCTCCTGATCTAGAAAAATCACTTTTTGTTTGTCCTAAATGCGACCATCATCTTCGAATTGGCGCCAGAAAAAGATTAGAAATCTTTTTAGATAATGGTTATTTTGAAGAAATAGCTGCAGATATAAAAACTAAAGATTCCCTAAAATTTAAAGATACAAAAAATTATTCCTCAAGAATTAAAGATGCTGTTTCAAATACAGGTGAGAATGAAGCCATTATTATTGGTAAAGGTGCGCTCGATTCAATGGATGTGGTTGTAGCTGCATTTGAGTTTAGATTTATGGGTGGCTCTATGGGAGG
>CBFHIO010000072.1:0-2903 GCA_965656035.1 Gammaproteobacteria bacterium
AAGGAAATCAATGATTGATTTCTGAGTGTGAAAGTAATGTGCAAGTCAAAAACGTATATAAATCAATGATTTACACTAGAAAAACTACTCCCACTCGATAGTAGCTGGTGGTTTGCTAGATATGTCATAAACCACCCTGCTAACTTCTTCAATCTCGTTCACTATTCTGTTAGAAACATGTTCTAAAAATTCATAGGGAAGATGAGCCCATCTTGCTGTCATAAAATCAACCGTTTCTACTGCCCTTAAACCAATAACTTCAGCATATCTTCTCTCATCACCAACAACACCAACTGATTTAATTGGCAAATAGACTGCAAAGGCTTGGCTTACTGTTTTATAAAGATCAGCTTTGATTAATTCTTCAATAAAGATGTGATCTGCTTCTTTTAACACTGTTGTTTTTTCTTTAGTGATTTCACCAAGTATTCTTACTCCAAGCCCGGGTCCAGGAAAGGGATGTCTATTAAGCATTTCTGGAGACAGGCCAAGCTCAACGCCCATTCTTCTGACTTCGTCTTTAAAAAGATCTCTTAGTGGCTCAACAAGATCCATTTTCATTTCCTCAGGAAGACCGCCAACATTATGATGTGATTTTATAATCCTAGCCTCTTTTGATTCAGATCCTGAAGATTCAATAACATCAGGATATATCGTGCCTTGTGCTAAAAAATGCACGTCTTTTAATTTTGTTGCCTCGGCATCAAAAACATCAATAAAAGTTCTACCTATAATTTTTCTTTTTTGTTCAGGATCTTTAATACCTTTTAAGTGCCTTAAAAAAATCTCTTTACTTTCAGATTTGATAACATTTAGGTTCATATTTTCTTTAAAAGTATTCATAACTTCTTCTGCTTCGCCTTTTCTAAGAAGCCCGTTATCAACAAAAACACATACTAATTTATTACCAATTGCTTTATTTAAAAGCGCTGCAGTTACTGAAGAATCTACCCCACCAGAAAGACCTAGTAAGACTTTGTTATTTTGAACTTTCTCTTTGATTTCTTTAATTCTTTGTCCAATCAAATCATCCATCTTCCAATCTTTATTAGCACCGCATGCCTTAAAAATAAAATTATCTAAAACAGTTTTTCCATCCTCTGTATGAGTTACTTCGGGATGAAATTGAAGAGCATAGATTGGTTTACTTGTGTGCTGCATGGCAGCAATTGGCGCAGTTGCAGTAGCTGCAACTAAATCAAAATTATCAGGTAGATCTTGAACTTGATCGCCATGACTCATCCAGACATTAAGAGTTTTTCCTAAATCAGAAAATAAAACACATTCTGCTGTAACTTGAAGTTCTGAATACCCAAATTCTTTTTGATCTGATGATATAACCTGTCCTCCTAGTTGTTCTGCAAGAGTCTGCATTCCGTAACATATCCCTAAAATAGGTATATCAAGATCAAAGACTACTTGTGGAACTCTTGGAGTAAAACTATTGGTAACTGAATCAGGACCTCCAGATAAAATAATACCTTTAGGATTTATTAATTTAATTTTTTCTTCATCGATATCCCATGGAAAAATTTCTGAATAAACATTACTTTCTCTGACCCTCCGCGCAATTAATTGAGTATATTGAGAGCCAAAATCTAGAACCAAAATGGTATCTATTTGTTTGGTTAAAGATGATAGATTGACAGTCATTTCTAATTACTAACTTCTTTGATAGTTGGGTGCTTCCTTTGTAATCAGGACATCATGAACATGGCTTTCTGTCATACCGGCATTTGTAATTTCAATAAACTCACTATTCTGATGAACTTCTTCAATGGTTTTGCAACCTATATAGCCCATGGACTGTCTTAGTCCACCAATCAATTGATTAATTACATTGATAACCAGTCCCTTGTAGGGAACCCTACCCTCAATACCTTCAGGAACTAATTTTTCTGCATCTGCATCTTCTTGCATGTATCTATTTGCGTCCTGCCTCTCTGTCATGGCACCAATTGATCCCATGCCACGATAAGTTTTAAAACTTCTTCCTTGGAAAAGTTCGACCTTACCAGGCGCCTCTTCGGTACCAGCAAATAAACCACCAAGCATTACAGAATCAGCGCCTGCAGCAATAGCTTTAGCTATATCTCCTGAAAACCTTATCCCTCCGTCAGCAACAATCCCTACATCCATTGTCTTGAGTGCTTCTTTAATGTCTAGAATTGCAGATATCTGAGGAACACCAATACCAGCAATAATTCTTGTAGTACAGATGGAGCCCGGGCCCATGCCTACTTTAATCGCATCAGCTCCAGCTTTAACTAGCTCTAAGGCTCCCTCAGAGGTAGCTACATTCCCACCTATTACATCAATAGATGGAAATTCTTTTTTTATAATTTTAATAGTTTCAATAACATTTTTTGAATGGCCGTGAGCACTGTCAATGACAAATAAATCAACGCCTGCTTCCTTTAGAGCTCTTGCTCTATCAAGAGTATCTGGACTAGTTCCTAAAGCAGCTCCGACCATTAAGCTTCCAGAATCATCCTTGGTTGCATCTGGATGCTCTGCAGACTTTTCTATGTCTTTCATGGTAACTAATCCACCCAATGCTCCGTATTGATCAATAACTAAGACTTTTTCTATCCTATTTTCGTGCATTAGTTTTTTTACCGTATCTTGCGGTGTGCCTTCTTCTACAGTTATTAATTGATCATACGGGGTCATGATTGATGACACTTGTGCATCCATATTATCTGCATATCTAAAGTCCCTGCTTGTTACTATCCCTTTAAGATCTCCATTGTCCACAACTGGCATACCAGAAATGTTTAATTCTCTAGTTAATTGAATCAATTCGCCGATAGACTTATTGGATTCTATCGTTATTGGATCTCTAACAACTCCACTTTCGTATTTTTTTACAGCCTTAACTTCAATAACCTGCTCATCAATAG
>CBFHIO010000073.1:0-2833 GCA_965656035.1 Gammaproteobacteria bacterium
TTATAAAAACTTATATGAGAATAGTCCCATTTTTCATGTTGAAAATGTAGATGATCCTGTTCTTATAATCACTGGTAGGCGTGATGCTCAAGTTAGATTTCAAGAAACTGTTGATATGGTAGCTGAATTTGATAAATACAATGTAGACTATGAATACATCATCAAGGGTGATGAGGGGCATGGATTTAGAAGTGAGGTTGCCAATCTAGCTTTGTATAAGGATTACGAAGAATTCCTAGCAAAACATCTAAATAAAAATTAAAAGCTAGCTATAGAAGTTTGGCTTTGACCTAATATGAGGGCATGAATATCACTTGTGCCCTCGTAAGTATTTACGGCTTCTAAATTCATTGCGTGTCTTATAACATGGTATTCATCGGCTATACCGTTTCCGCCATGAATATCTCTGGCTGTTCGCGCTATATCTAAAGCCTTTTGACAATTATTTCTTTTTACTAAAGAAATCATCTCTGGTTGCATTTGACCTTCATCAATCAATCTTCCAACCCTCAAAACAGTTTGCAAGCCAAGAGTTATTTCTGTTTGCATGTCAGCTAATTTTTTTTGAATTAATTGTTTTGATGCAAGAGGTTTGTTGAACTGCGATCTCTCAATTGAATATTCAAGACTTGCATTCCAGCAAAACTCAGCAGCACCTAAGGAACCCCACGCTATTCCATATCTAGCCATATTAAGGCAGGAAAAAGGCCCTCTAAAGCTTTGAACATCTGGCAATATTTTATCTTCTCCAATCAAAACATCATCTAAAAATATCTGTCCTGTTACAGATGCCCTTAAAGAAAACTTACCTTCTAAAGTAGGAGTTGTTAATCCTTTAACACCCCTATCCACAATAAATCCTCTTAAGATGCCCTGCTCATCCTTTGCCCAAATAATCAAAACATCAGCAATTGGGGCATTTGTTATCCATGTTTTTGAGCCGTTAAGGAGATATCCATCTTTAGTTTTTTTTGCGTTGGTCTTCATGGACGCAGGATCGGAACCAGCATCAGGTTCTGTTAAACCAAAACAGCCTATTAAATTTCCTTTTGCCATTTCAGGCAAATAATGATTTTTCTGCTCTTCTGAACCAAATTTATATATTGCATGCATAGCAAGAGAAGTTTGAACACTAAAAGCAGACCTATAACTTGAATCAACTCTTTCTATTTCTCTAGCGATCAATCCATAAGAAACATAATTTACACCTGCACAACCATAGCCATCAATTGGTGCACCCAAAAACCCCATTTGTGCCATTTCTTGATAAATTTCTTTATCAAAAATTTCATTTCTATTAGCGTTTAAAATACGTGGCATGAGTTTATCTTGACAATAATCATGCGCACTATTTTTGATGCTTAATTCATCTTCGGTTAGTTGATTATCAAATAATAAAATATCTTTTGTTGTCATTTTTATAAACCCTCAACCCTAATAATACCAAATCTTGGTGATGAGTACTTGATAGAGTTTATAGATAACTCCTGGGTTACTATTTTGATCATTTCATTGCTGTTACCACAAATAATAATCAGAGGTATCTCATTTTGGTAACGCAGAACAAAATCCAGGATTAAATTAGACGCTTGGTGGTGCCTTTGACCATGAAGGTCAAGGTGTGTAATACCCCTTTCTTGAAAAACATTCATGAACTATTATTACCTACTTGTAATTTAAATTAAAATTTATGGCTAAACTTCATTTTTTTTACTCAACAATGAACGCAGGGAAATCAACTTCGCTCTTGCAATCAAATCATAATTATAAAGAAAACGGATTGGATACTATTATTTTTCTTCCAGATGAAACTAGCAAATTATCAAAAGGTAACATTGTCTCAAGGATTGGTTTAAAGGCTAAAGCGGTTATAGCAAATAAAGATTTTAACTTTATGGATTACGTAAAAGATCATAAATCAAATAACCTAAGTTGTATTCTCATTGATGAAGCGCAATTTTTATCGAAAGACCAAGTAAGACAGTTAGGACTAATAGCAGATAGGCTTAACTATCCAGTAATGTGTTACGGCATAAGAACTGACTTTAGGGGAGAATTATTTGAAGGAAGTGCTGAGCTTCTTGCTCTTGCCGATAATCTAATAGAACTTAAAACCATATGTTCCTTGTGCAGTAGGAAAGCAACTATGGTTGCAAGAAAAGATAATCAAGGCAGGGTAGTAACTGAAGGATCCAAGGTAGTTGTAGGCGGTAATGACATTTATACCCCGGTATGCAGAAAGCATTATAGAAAATTAACAAAATTAATATAAATGCAAATCTAGATATTTATATCGCCTTTCATATATTCAATAGCTTTACCGCCAATATGAACTCTGTCTCCTGAGTCTTCGCAAAATAATACCCCACCCCTTTTTGAGATTTGACGAGCCAGCAACTTAGATTTCTTTAATTTTTTTGACCAATATGGAATTAAAGTGGTATGAGCAGAACCAGTAACAGGGTCCTCACTTACACCAGCCGATGGCGCAAAGAACCTTGAAACAAAATCACAATCCTTACCTAGAGAAGAAACTATCAAGCCTCTTGCTTTAATATTATTTAATAATTCAAAATTAATATTAAGGTTTTGAACTAAATCTTCTGAATCTACAATTACAAGAAAATCATCCCTCCCTCTATATAATTCCCTAGGCTTAATATTTATTATATTTTCAACCAATTTAATTTCTTGACTAAGAGCTAGCGAGTCTTTTGGAAAATCAAGAACAAGCAAATCTCCTTTTTTTGTAACATGTAAAGCGCCATTTTTTTTAGATTGAACTGTAAAAAGCGAACTATCCGGATTTACATATTTGAAGAAAATAAATGCA
>CBFHIO010000074.1:0-2806 GCA_965656035.1 Gammaproteobacteria bacterium
AAGATCCCAAGACCGGTTTTTTAAAAAGGCTATGCTTTCCAAAGAAAGCTATCTTTGCATCTAAACCTAGAATTGCTGCAAATCCAAAAACACCATCCCAGTTTGAAGTATGGGGGCCGGCAATAATGATTATGTTTTCATTGCCTTGAAGCTCGGGCACCAAGCCCTCAACCTTCCACCCAAAAAGACGCAGAAATAATCTAGCTATACTTTGGATTATTTTTGGCCTGGAGGCCCAATATCTATTAGGTATCTGATTTCGAGATACGACTTTTAGAGTAGTATTCTTTTCCATATGACTAGCTCTGAGGTCTGTCTTTTAGGTAATAAGGGAGATACATTAAATAACAAATAACTATGGCTGCAATATACAAATCAATTATATGGAATGGTTCAGGCCTCATAAATGAAGTTATATTTTCACCTGCTGGTTTTTCAGCTAAAAACCAGTAATTTGTTCCCAAAAGATTATTCATTAAATAAGTAAAAACTAACAAAATACTTGCATAACAAAGTGCTTTAAAAACATCTCTTAGGTAAGGTCTTTGCTTGTCTATAGTAATTGCATAAGAAACTCCCATAATAATCATAGTGTGTCCTATTTGGCTTTGAATGTAGCCAATGTATGGAAATCCATAGACAGTATCAGGAGTAAGAATGGACATGCCCCCACCAGCAATTCCAAAGAAAAATGCAAAAATGAAAAAATCTCTGTGGCGTGTAATAAAATATAAAATAACAGAAATTGTTGAGAAGTCGCATAAATGAAGAGGCAAGCCATCCTGCCATCTTTCGGCAACCAGTCCCTCTCTATAGAAATCCATCACTTGATTTAACAATAATAGAAAAATAATTGAGTAGGCTAAATATTTTTTTGCAGCGTCAGACGAGTTTACAAAAAATTTAGGTAAGTAGATTATTGCAGCAATGCATAGTGCAACTGTAATAATATGTGATGGACTTAACAAAACTAATTCATTCATTTTAAAAATTTATATGAAATTACATGATTTATTTTAACTTTAGGTGTGCTTAAAAAGCTAATTATTTATTTTTAAAAATGTCAAGTTAACTTGACACAAGTATTTTGAAACTATATATTCATACTACTTGGAGGACAGATAAATGGCAAAAATAACTCATAAAGGCTCATGGATTCAAATAAGCTCGCTTAATAAAGAAGATAAGAAAAATTATTTAATTTCTTTGAGCCTGTTTGCGCTTGGCGCCTTATTTTGGGGCATTCATTTAACTACAGTTGATGATATTTTTGGTCCTGCAATAGACAACTCTTCATCACCTTTATATACAATTATAAGGATCCTTATTTTTATATGCTGGGCATTGGCGGCAGTTTATTTTTCAAAATTCCTTAAAACCCAAGATGAGCTAATGCATCGATATTTTTATTACATTGGGGCTTGGGGAGGAATAGGTTTTGTTGTGTTTGGAATGTTTATTTCAATTATTGATGCATACATAAATATGACTTTTGGTTTCTATTCATACTTTGTTGCATATACGCTGGGTACTTTGATTGGTGGCTATATGTTTGACTGGAAGTATTTAAGAGATGGTGATGAGGAATAATTTAAAAAATTTACGTAAAAGTAGAAATGTCAGTCAGAATGATTTAGCTGACGCTCTATTTGTGAGCAGACAGACAATTAACTCTGTTGAAAATGGGAAATTTGATCCATCTTTAACGCTTGCTATGAAGCTAGCTAAATATTTTGAAGCCTCTATAGAAGAAATTTTTACTTACGAAGATTAGTTCAAGTAAACCTTACCAAAGGAGTTATCAACAAAATCCTTCCAAGATACTGACTCTTGTTTGACGAATCCTGTAGTTTTTATTTTTCCTTCAATATACATATCTAACACACTGCATACACCTGATGCAGTTGATAGTTGGATAGCACTAAATTTTTCATCGCCATATATCCTTTTAAAATATGTTTTTTCTTGAAGAGTTCCATCGACCTCTCCAATTACTTTTACATAAAATATAATTACATCATTAGTCGTTCTTGGAACCTCTTTGTCAAATAGCTTTTCTAAAATATCTTTATTTTTTTTTAAGTGAAGGTCGTTAAATAAAAATTTCATATGATTTAGATGTCCAGGATATCTTACGGTTTTGTATGAAAGATTCTCAACTTTATTTTCATAGGTTTCACACATGGTTGCGCAACCTCCGCTGGTGTTGAAAGCTTCATAGGACTCACCTTCTATTGTTAGTTTTTCGGCTCCTTCTAGAGGCATTACTTTTATTGATTTACCTTCATAGATAGCATCAGCTTCATTACAGTATTCATTAATCAAGCCATTAGTCGACCAGCTTAAGTAGTAGCTCATTTCATTATTTGTAAAGCGAGGAAGGGCGCCAACCCTCATCATGACTTCATTTACTTTATCAAATTCATTTATCATGCTAGCAGCGCATATATTGATTGCTCCCGGTGCCAAACCGCACTGAGGCATCATTATGCTTTTTGATTCTATGCTTCTTATGTATTCTGTTGTCTCTACATCTTCGGTTAGATCAAAGTATCCAATATTCATTTCAGCTGCCACTGTTCCAATATTCTGGTTAATTGCAAATGGTCCAGCAGATATAACTGCATCTGTTCCTTTTAAAAACTCACGAACTTGATCAATATCTCTAGCATCTAGGCCTTCAGTAATATCGCCATGTTTAATTTCGTATTTATCTTTTAATAACTGTTTTATTGCCCAGCCAATATTACCTTTTCCAATTATAGCTATCTTAGCCTTCATCAAATTCTACTCCTTGTGCAAGTGG
>CBFHIO010000075.1:0-2761 GCA_965656035.1 Gammaproteobacteria bacterium
TAGATCTTTTAAAAAATCATTAACTTCCTTTTTATTATTTAATAGTAAAAATACTTCATTCAAATTTTTCATACGTGCTAGTGTATTACTATGTTAATACAAAGTAAACTAAAAAAGGTGGTTATTTAATTATTTATTAGAGAACATAAATAGTGCTGAGTGGTTATCACTGAAGGTACATCCTAAACCAACAGACCTTATATTTATTATAATTTTTTTGATAAAAGTGAAACAATTTCTAGGTGTTTTGTGTTGGGGAATTGATCAAAAATTTCAATATTTTCAATATTGTAATCTTTTAATCTATCTATATCTCTTATGTATGTTTTATAGTCACATGAAATATAAATAATATTCTTAAAGTTTTTAATAAGATTTATTACATTTATATCAAGTCCAGCCCTAGGTGGATCCACTAAAACATGAGAAAAATTAAAATCATTGATATCGATTCTTTTCATTCTATTGAAAATTCTACCTGCAAATAATTCAGAAACTTCTTCTGCAGAAAGTCTTGCGTGAAAAATATTGCTTATATTTTGTTGTGAAATAGATTGATTTAAGCATCTGATTGATTGGCGATTATTTTCAGATGCAAATATTTTATTAAAAAGTTTTCTCATTGGCAGAGTAAATGTTCCAGAGCCACAATAAAGCTCCAGCAGATCTTCTGGATCATTTATGAAACCCATAGCTTTATTAATCATTTCAGGCATATGAAAATGGTTTGGTTGATAGAAGGATTGGTCAGTTTGAAAAAGCACCGTTTCTATATTTTCTATTTCATCATCCAGCAATTCATCGTCAGTAGAATATAAATTATTTTTTGATCTAAGGTTAATGCTGATATTTAACTTATTAGATATCTTATTTGCTGAATGCTTTATTTCATCATTTATCAATTTGTGATAAATCAAAGATACCAAAATTTTATTTTTTCTATTTGTTCGGAAGTTTATTTGAAATAATTTAGTTTTTAGATCGCATGAATTATTTATTTCATCTAAAAGTTTAGGCATAAGATTCTGAATAGAAGGTCTTGCAACTGGAAAAGTATCAAGATAAATAATTTTTCCTTTAGATGAATACATAGTGTAGAGACTATTTTTATATCCAAACTCACATCTCGATCTATACCCATTGGGAGGACTTAAATTAATTACAATGTTATTTTTATAATATTCATGTATTAATGATGTTGCTTCTTGAAATTTATTCATTTAATTAATAAAGAATCTTGTTATCAAAAATATTAGCCCAATAAATGTTATATTGATAAGTATAAATAATAAAATTATTCTAATTATTGAGAGTTGTTTAATATCTTTTTCAAAGTCATGCTTTGACCTGATACCCAATAGTGAATAAATTATTCTTTTAAACCACATAACTTTATGAAAGAAATTGTAAATATTACAGAATCAGCTGAAGAGTATTTAGCAAAACTTCTTAAAGATAAGAATGAGCCTAATTTAGCTGTAAGGATTTTTATATCTGATCCTGGCACACCAAAAGCTGAAACTTGTTTGGCTTATTGTAAACCAGAAGATGCCCATGAGGATGATGTTATTCTTCAACTTAATAAACTAAAAGTTCACGTTGAAGAAAGAAGTATTCCTTTTTTAGTTGATGCGGAAGTTAACTATGACAATGATACGTTTGGCGGTCAATTAACTATAAAAGCACCAAATGCAAGATTACCCAATATATCGCCAGACAGCCCACCTGAAGATAGAATTAATTATGTAATATATAACGAAATTAATCCTATGCTCGAATCACATGGTGGTGAAGTTAGTCTTGTTAAATTTACAGATCAGGGTGAAGCTATTCTTCAATTTGGAGGAGGGTGTCAAGGATGTGGTATGGTTGATGTGACACTAAAAGATGGAATTGAAAAAACGCTACTTGAACAGATTCCGGAATTAAAATCTGTAAAAGACTCTACTGACCATTCAATTGTCGATAATGCTTATTACAAGTAGTTAGATTTCTTTTATAGATAGAATTAATCCAAACATTGGATGATCAAAATAATGTATTTCTTCATTAAATATCCTTCTTTGTTCATCAATAAAGATATTTATCTCCCTTGATTTTTTATTTCGCGGTATTATTTTTTCGCTATTTAATTCAACGTAGTTATTAGGCTTATTTAATTTAATTTTAAGATTATCAGTAATTTTATTAATCTCTTTTTTATTAACATCTAGTAATTTTTTTTCGAATTTATTAATTTCATCTTTTGTAACATCAATAGGCTCTTTATCAATCACACCTAGATATGTTTTTACATCAGCGTGAAGAAATCTACTCCTATAAAGCCTCAAAAATAGCCCGAACTCATTATCTATATCCTCATAAAATAGATATCGCGCATTGTTTTTATAATCAATATTTTGTACCCACTTAAAACTGCCTAGAAATTTATATTTTTTATTTGTTTTTAATTTATTATTGAGTTTTTTTAGAATATCTAAATCATTAGTTTTTCTATACCAATTTTTTGGATTTGGTATTTTAAAATCCACGTTATTATCAATTATTGTATTATTGGTATTAGATTTAGTATTAAAATCTTTAAAAAGACGGTTAAAAAAATTTTCCTTTGGTTCTAATAAATATGCATTTTTATTAATCTGCAGCTTTGGATTATAAAAGGATATTGATTCAGCTGCTGGACTTATAAAAGTTCTGTCAAAATTTTCATTAGTCTTAACATCATTATATTGAAAAATTATTATCTCTATTTCATATTCTT
>CBFHIO010000076.1:0-2563 GCA_965656035.1 Gammaproteobacteria bacterium
ATCATTCCTGGTTCATTTTTGTTAATAATAATTAATCTAAATTTAGTTTTTCGTCCAAGCTTTATTGATGGAAAATTAACAGAATTAACTATTATGCCTTCTCTTAAAAAGTTTGATATTTGTTCAGCAGCCATAACCGCACAATTAACTTCTGCCTCTTTGGTGCTTGCTCCAAGATGGGGAAGAAGTATAACGTCATGAAAATCATTTGATCTTGTTACAAGCTCAGGCGTTGGGAAATCAGTTACAAATTTATCAATTAATTTATTATTTAATGCTTCTATGATGTCTTGATTATTTACAATGCCTCCTCTTGATAAGTTTATTAGCTTTGCACCTTTTTTAAAATGTTCTAAAGAATCTTTTGAGATTAGATCTTTTGTTTCGTCAACTAATGGAACATGAATTGAGACATAGTCGGAATTATTGAGAAGATATTCCATGGAATCAGCTTTTTCTACATCCTTGGGCAATCTCCATGCCGCATCAATAGATATGTATGGGTCATAACCTATTATTTTCATTCCCATAACTTCTGCAGTCTGTGCCAACAATGATCCAATGGCTCCAAGACCAATGATTCCAAGGGTTTTGCCCTTTAACTCATTGCCTTTGAATTTCTTTTTCTGGGCTTCCATAGATTTATTAAGCTCTGTTGCATCTTGTCCAGTTAATGACTTTGAGTATAAATTACCTTGGATAATACCCCTTGAAGAAAGAAGCATTCCGCAAACAACAAGCTCTTTTACAGCATTGGCATTTGCTCCAGGTGTATTAAAAACAACAATACCTTTTTCTGTAGCATCATCAACCGGAATATTGTTAGTCCCAGCACCAGCCCTACCAATGCATTTTAATGATTCATTAAAATCTGCATCACTAAGCGTTTGGCTTCTTAATATAATAGAATCTGGATCGATTTCATCGATATGAAAATCATTAGCATTAAATATATCGATACCATCCTGAGCAATATTGTTAAAAATTTTGTATGTAAACATTTGAAAGGTATATTTATAGTATCAAGTGATTATATACAAATAATTATAATTTATTAGGAAATTTCTCACTTAATACTAGATATAGTTCTTTCTATATACTCTTTCCAGGCTAAATAATCATCATTATAAAAATCTGCAACACCGATATCTGCTTTATATATATTCTCAAACTTTGAATTTATATCATTTATAGACAATCCTTCTGCTACCTGAGAAACAATACATGCCCCTAGAGCAGTTGATTCAATATTTGTCGGTTTAAAAATATTTACTTGAAGAGTATTCGACAGTAACTGACAAAAAGTTTTGTTTGATGCCATACCGCCATCAATAAACAAAGACTTTATTTTTATATCATTTTTCTTCAGCAAGTCTGATATATCTCTTGTTTGGTAACAAATAGACTTAAATGCAGCTGTTATTAAATCAGTATTGTCAGAGTCTTGGGTGATTCCGTAGAAGCCCCCTCTAATGCCAGAATCCCAGTACGGGGCACCGAGTCCATTAAAGGCTGGTAAAAAATGTACATTTTTAGAATTACCATCTTCATTTAAAAAAGACTCGCTGTCTTTAGCATCAGCAAAGAATTTCATTTTATCTCGAAGCCATTGAATAATATTCCCACAAGAATAAATGCTTCCCTCAATAGCATAACTAGTTTCCTTGTTAAGTTGATATGCAACTGTAGTTAAGAGTCCTTCGTCTATAGTAATGATTTTTTCTTTGGTATTTACCATCAAAAAACAACCAGTTCCATATGTAGATTTTATATCTCCATAATTAAAACAATTTTGCCCAACTAGTGCTGCTTGCTGATCGCCAATAACGCCTTTTAAACTGATATTTTTATTTACTTCCAAGGTACCAAAGTTTCCATCACATGGTTGAACAAGCGGCATCATAGACAGAGGAATGCCAAACAAGTCTAATAAATCCTTATCCCATTCCATATTTTTGATATTAAAGAGCATGGTTCGTGAAGCGTTTGTTACGTCTGTATAATGTTTTTTCTCTTTGGTTAAAGAGTAGATTAAAAATGAATCTACCGTTCCAAACATTAATTTGCCGCCATCTGCAAGATCTCTTGCTCCACTGACATTATCTAAAATCCATTTAATCTTTGTAGCTGAAAAGTAGGGATCTATAACCAAACCTGTTTTCTCTCGAACCATTTCTTCATAACCATTGTCTTTTAGCTCTCTGCAAAACCTATGAGTTCTTCTATCCTGCCAAATTATTGCAGGATATATTGGCTCACCTGTTTCTTTAGACCAAACAATAGTAGATTCTCTCTGATTGGTTATCCCACAAGCAGCTATAGGGTCATCATTTTTTAGAACATTGCTTACAGTTTCTTTAACTGTATTCAAAATATCAGCAGGATTGGCTTCCACCCAACCATCATTTGGGTATGAAAGTTTATATTCTTTTTGTGAATCTATAACTACGTTAAACTTTGAGTCGAATACTATCGCTCTTGAGCTACTTGTTCCCTGATCTATTGCTAAAAAATTACTCATAAAACATCTCCATTAACATAATTATCCACAATTTATTAACTG
>CBFHIO010000077.1:0-2508 GCA_965656035.1 Gammaproteobacteria bacterium
GACATATCAATACTAACGTTTGAGATGGTCTCATCCATTACCAATGATTCATATGATGAGTATCTTTCAATATTATTTCTATTGCCAAGTGCAGATTTAAATGCTTCACCCATCGTAATGGCAACATCTTCTATGGTGTGATGCTGATCAATTTGAAGATCACCAAATGAATTAATAGTAAGATCAAATTGACCATGCTTTGCAAACTGCTCAAGCATATGGTCAAAAAATTTAAGGCCAGTATCTATATTGTAATTACCCGTACCATCAATATTTAAGTTTATGAAAATACTGGTTTCTTTTGTTTTTCTTTTTACAAAAGCAGTTCTCGACAAGGAATTAATATCATTATTAGCATACTCTTCTCTTACGGAAACAGCATTTTTGTGGGCATCTAAGTTTTCAGCAGTTGCAAGTGTTTTTACTGTTGGGGCAAGATTTAAGAATCCTTCTGGGGTAGCGGTTTGAAAAGTAATACTTTTACCAAAATCTTTTACTGATAATCCAGAATAGGTTTTAGCAGCTCTTCCAGTAGGAAGGGTATGATTTGATCCGGATGCATAATCTCCAAAAGATTCAGGTGAATATTTTCCACAAAATACGGAGCCAGCATTGTTTATCTGCGGGGTAATTTTTGCAAAATCATCATCTAATAATATTAGATGTTCTGGAGCATTGTCGTTTATAAAATCTACTACCTCTTTATCATTTTTAGCTTTTACAAGATAAAGGTTATTTATACTTTTAATTAGAATAGACTGCCTACTTAGGGATCGTTTTTGTTCAGATAAGGACAATTTAATATTTTTAAGTAATTTCTCATTTTTAGAAATTAACACGGCTTTAGCATCTGAGCTGTGTTCCAGTTGTGAGAGTAAATCAGAAGCTATAATTTCAGCTTTATTAATATCATCTGAAACAACATATACCTCGCTTGGTCCGGCTGGCATATCAATTGCAACCTCTTTGCTAATCATTACTTTTGCCTCCGTCACATATTTATTACCAGGCCCAAAAATTTTAAGACACCTTGGAATAGTTTCTGTTCCATAAGCCATTGCAAATATAGCCTGAGCACCACCTACTTTATATACATTTTTAATGTTTAATAACTTTGCAACCCATAATATAGTAGGATTTATTTGCCCATTTGAATCAGGTGGGGTACAAATCACAATATTCTTACAACCTGCAATAATCGCAGGTATCGATTGCATTAATAATGAGCTGAAAAGGGGTGCAGTACCTCCAGGAATATATAGTCCTACAGTATCAATAGGCTTAAACTCAGACCATAAGGTAACACCTTTAGTAGTTTCAATACTATTAATAGCCAAAGCGTCTAATTGCTTTTCATGAAATTTCTTAATATTTGAATAAGCTACAAGAATTGCATTTTTTAAATCATCATCTAATAACTTATCAGCTTTTTTAAACTCAGAATTACTAACTTTAAATTTATTAATTTGTTTTTCTTTTAAAATTTCAGATATTTTTTTTAGACCCTCGTCACCATTATTAATAACTAGTTTTCTGAACTTGTTTACTGTTGCAATATCTTTAGAAGTTATTTTCGATTCAATAAATTCTAAAATTAATGATTTTTTATTTAAGACTAATTCTTTCATATTAATTTAATAGTTTTTCAACAGGCATTACTAAAATTGAAGAAGCGCCTTTTGATTTAAGCTTTTCCATAGTTTCCCAGAAAATTGGCTCTTGACATAAGGCATGAATGGCAACCTTGTTTTCATCTTCAAGAGGTATAACTGTTGGCGACTCTGATCCTGGTAATAGTTTGCATATTTCTTTAACTTTTGAAGAGTCAGCATTTAGCATCACATATTTGCTTTCAACTGCATTGACAACTCCTTGCATTCTACTGATAACTTTTGCAGCAATTTTAGATTTTGCATTCGTAAGAGTTTTATTTTTTATTAAGATTGCTTGAGATTCTAATATTGTTTCTATTTCTTTTAAATTATTAGCCTCCAATGTTGCGCCAGATGAAACAAGGTCGCATATTAAATCTGACATCCCTATATATGGAGTTAGCTCAACTGAGCCATGAATATTTACAACAGATGCATTAATATTTTTTTCTTTCAAGTATTTTTTTACTGTATTTGGGTATGAAGTAGCAATTTTTTTACCTTTAAAAGATTTAATATTTTTATTTTCTGGACATGCGAAGGAAAGTCTGCATCTTGAAAAACCTAAGTTAAGAACCCTATCAATATAGGATTTTTTAAATAATGTTTTTTCTAATAAAACATTTTCTCCAACTATTGCTAAATCAGCATCGCCATTAGATACCAACGAGGGTATGTCATCACTTCTTACAAACAAAATATCTACTGGTAAATTGTTTGACTTGGCTAACAAATTGTCTCCTTTTGTTGAGAAATTTATGCCAGATTTTTTTATTAAATCTACACTTTGTTCATATAATCGACCTTTTTTCTGTATAGCAATTGTTAATCTATTCTTCATTTTTTATCCTTTTCA
>CBFHIO010000078.1:0-2490 GCA_965656035.1 Gammaproteobacteria bacterium
GTTGTTTTTATGAATAACGCCAATTCCTCCAACTTCTGCTAAAGCAATAGCCATGCTTGATTCAGTTACTGTATCCATAGCAGCTGAAACTAAAGGAACTTTGAGGTTTATGTTTTTTGTTAGTTTGGTTTGGGTCGATGCTTCGCTTGGTATAAAGTCGCTATACCTAGGCAAAAGGAGGACATCGTCAAATGTTAATGCTTTTTGTTTTACTTTATCCATGTTGGATTATAGCAAGACTGAATTTAAAAAAAAATAATTCTTAGAAGATTAGTCCTAAAATGTAAATTAATGTTAATCCTGCATTAAGAACTACCAATGACTGTTCTTTCCAAAGCCAACCGACGTAAACCCATAAAGTATTAGCAGATATAAAAGCCCAATGATGATATTCTAATTCTGGAACAAAGCTTGCTAATGCTGCAGCAATAATAAGAATCCCAGTAGCTAACCAAGCTAGTGATTGATAAGGTTTTTCGTTTTGTTTCATATTAATTTTTACTTATTTTATCTGTCTTTGCTGCGCAAATGAAATCATTTTTATGCAAACCTTTTATTTTATGCGACCACCAGATAACTGTAACTTTGCCCCACTCAAGAATAATTTGTGGATGATGCTTTTCTTGTTCAGACATGTCAGCAACTTTATTTGAAAAGTCTACTGAATCAGGATAATTTGAAAAACTAAATTCTTTTTTTAGTTTCTTTACTCCATCATCAATTAAATGCCATCCCTCTATTTCCTTTATAAGTTCAGAAGCTTCATCATCCGAAACCGAAGGAGCATCAATCCTGCAAGCCTCGCATGAACTTGAAACTAAATTACTCACTAATCCCACCTTTTGTTAACTTTGATGGATCGAGAAGTTTTTTTAATTCAGGTTTGCTCATACCCGTTTCTTCATGAGCAACATCAATAATTGATTTATTTTCTTTGTATGCTTTTTTTGCAATGGCAGCAGCTTTGGTGTAACCAATTACTCTATTTAAGGCTGTAACAAGAATCGGATTTTTTGCTAAAGATTCATTGATATTTTTTGAATTTACTTTGAATGTCTTAATAGCTTTATTTGCAAGAAGCGGCATAGCATTTCCTAATAAATTAATGCTTTTTAAAAGGTTATATGCAACAACAGGCAGCATTACATTTAATTGAAAATTACCGCTTTGCCCAGCAAGAGTTACAGTTACATCATTCCCAATTACATCAGCACAAGCCATTGCTACTGCTTCTGGAATTACTGGATTCACCTTTCCAGGCATAATACTGCTTCCAGGTTGTAAAGCCTGAAGTTCTATCTCGCCAAGACCAGTTAAAGGACCACTATTCATCCACCTGAGATCATTAGATATTTTCATCAAAATTACACTTAAATTTTTTAATGCTGAGGAAAGTTCAACTGCATTATCAACTGAACTTAAGCCTTGAAAAAAGTTTTTTGCAGGCTTGGTGTTAAATTTAGAAAGTTTGTTTAATTCAGAACAGAAATGTTTTGAAAAATCTTTATGAGCATTTATTCCGGTCCCAATTGCTGTTCCTCCTTGGGGGAGTTCTTTCATCCTATTTGTTGCTTGAATAATAGTTTTCTTGTTTGCCTCTAACTGAGCCTTCCACCCAGATAACTCTTGTGAGAAATCTATTGGCATAGCATCCATTAAATGAGTTCTACCCGTTTTAACATTTCCTTTGACTTGTTTCATTTTTAAATCAATTGACTTAATTAGCTTATCCAGATTTGGCAAAAGCAATCTGTTCATATCTATGAGAGCGCTAATACATATAGCTGTTGGAATAACATCATTGGAGCTTTGGCTCATATTTACATCATCGTTTGCATTAATTTTTAATTTTGATTTTTTAGAAGCTATGTTTGCGATAACCTCATTAGCATTCATATTGGTACTAGTTCCAGACCCTGTTTGGAAAACATCGAGAGGAAATGAATCATCATACAATCCATTAAGTACATCTTTTGATGCTAATTTTATAGCTGCTGCTTTGTTAGCTGGTAAAAGTTTTAACTTATTATTTGCAGCTGCAGCAGAAAATTTAATCATTCCCAAAGCTTCAATAAAAGATCTTCCAAAAGGAAAGGCAAACTTAATCCCGCTTATTGTGAAATTATCTAGGGCTCTTTGTGTTTGAGCTCCCCACAAAGCTTTTTCTGGCACCCTGACATCGCCTAAGCTATCTTTTTCAATTCTATATTTCATATTTAATTATTTATTTGCTAAGCTATTTTAACATCATTGAGCTAAGGAGAATAATAACTATGTCAAATGTAACACCTTTAAAAATAGATATTACTGAAGGAAGACTTCCAATAAAAGAAAAAGGCTTGGTTTTTCAAGAATTTGCGAGTCTAGCAGAGGAAAGACGAAATCAATTAGAAAAATTAGCAGCCGGATTTAGATTATTTGACTATTTTGGATTTAATGAAGGAGTGGCTGGACATATAACTTATAGAGATCCTGAGTTCAAAGATCATT
>CBFHIO010000079.1:0-2418 GCA_965656035.1 Gammaproteobacteria bacterium
CTCTGGTTACAAGTCAGGGCATGCATTAAATAATCAGTTATTAAGAAAAATTATTGAAGATGATGAAGCTTACGAGGTAATTGAGTTTGAAAACTCAGAAAATGCACCAATTTCATATGTAAGGCCACCGTTTGGAGATATAGAATAATAAAAAGTGTAGGTGCTTTTTAAGAGAAACATATGCTTAATCCTTTCACTAAAATATTTGGTTCCAGTAATGATAGGATAATTAAAAAGATGATGCGTCATGTCAATGATGCAAATGATCTTGAGAAAGACTTAGCAGAGAAATCTGACGATTATTTTTTAAATCTTAAATTAGAATTAAAAGAACTGTATGAAAGCAATGATAAAGATATGTATGCCATACTCCCCATGGCATTTGCTGCAGTAAGAGAAGCTTCAAAAAGAACTATAGGTTTAAGGCATTTTGATTCACAGATGCTAGGTGGAATTTCTTTAGCTGAAGGAAATATTGCTGAGATGAAAACTGGTGAAGGAAAAACCCTGGTCGCCACTCTACCAGCATACCTGAATTCAGTCATGGGTAACAAAGCCATCTTAGTAACAGTAAATGACTATTTAGCTAGAAGAGATGCTGAATGGATGAAACCAGTTTATGAATTTCTTGGGTTAAGTGTTGGTGTAGTTGTATCAAATCAGGATATTTCAGAAAAAGTTGAATCTTATAAATCTGACATAATCTATGCGACTAATAATGAGCTAGGATTTGATTATTTAAGAGATAACATGGCTCATAATGTTGAGCAACGTGTTCAGTGCTCATTAGACTTTGCAATTATTGATGAGGTTGATTCAATTCTTATTGATGAAGCAAGAACACCTTTAATTATATCTGGGCCATCTTCTGAAAGTTCAGAGATGTATAAACAAATCAAAAAATTTATTCCTAAACTCCATCTTCAAGAAAGAGAGGGTACTGAAGAAGAGCCATTGAGAGATGAAGAAAGAGGTCATTATATAATTGATGAAAAAAATAGAAGTGTTGAATTAACAGATGACGGTTATATTCTAGTTGAGAATTTACTAGAAGATGCAGGGCTTATAGGAGCGTCAGAAGGTCTTTATTCAATTTCCAACTTAAAAATAATGAAGTTTGTTCAGGCTACATTAAGAGCAAATTTTTTATTCAAAAATAATATTCATTACTTGGTAAGAAATAATGAAGTTTTGTTGATTGACGAACATACAGGAAGAACTATGCCTGGACGAAGGATGAGCGAAGGAGTTCACCAAGCGCTTGAGTGTAAAGAAAATGTACCAATACAAAGAGAATCACAAACTCTTGCCTCTACAACATTTCAGAATTTTTTTAGGTTATTTAAAACTCTATCAGGTATGACAGGTACTGCTGATACAGAGGCAGCTGAGTTTCAACAAATATATGGTCTGAGTGTGATAGTTGTGCCTACAAACGTGCCAATGATAAGAAAAGATCACAATGATTTGGTCTTTTTAACTAAAGATGCTAAATATAAAGCCTTGATCAATGAGATAGAGACTATACGAGCAAATTTGGCTCCAATCCTAGTTGGCACAGTTTCAGTAGAGTCATCTGAAGAAGTATCTAAGTACTTAAATAGTAAAAATATTCCTCATCAAATTTTAAATGCAAAGCATCATGAAAAAGAAGCGCAGATAATTGCAAATGCTGGAAAGCCTGGGATGGTAACAATTGCTACAAATATGGCTGGTAGAGGAACCGATATTGTCCTAGGTGGCAAAAAAGAAGAACAAAGTTCTGAAGAATGGGAACAAAATAATCAAACGGTTTTGTCAGCTGGTGGTTTACACATCCTAGGAACAGAGAGGCATGAATCAAGAAGAATAGATAATCAGCTTAGAGGAAGATCAGGCAGACAAGGAGATCCAGGATACTCAAGATTCTTTCTTTCACTTGAAGATGACTTATTAAGATTGTTTATTTCTGACAGTAGGAGAGCATTGTTTGACAAAATTGGAATGGGTGA
The DNA here is from genome assembly GCA_965656035.1 of Gammaproteobacteria bacterium. Classification (GTDB taxonomy): domain Bacteria; phylum Pseudomonadota; class Gammaproteobacteria; order Magnimaribacterales; family D2472; genus SCGC-AAA076-P13. Next base: position 1,992 of record CBFHIO010000079.1, read on the forward strand.
AGATCACATTGAGCACAAGATGCTCTCGAGAGGAATTGAGAATGCTCAAAAAAGAATTGAAAGTAGAAATTTTGATGCTAGAAAAAGTTTGCTTGAGTACGATGATGTTTCAAATGATCAAAGACAGGCTATTTATTCATTAAGAAATCAATTACTTGAAGAGCAAGATATAAGTGATACTATTCAAGCACTCATTGAAGATCAATTTAAATTAATATCTTATAGTTATGTTCCTGAAGATTCTGTTGAGTCTCAATGGAGGACTAAAGATTTAGAAAAATACCTCATTGAAACATATAATCTTGAAACAAATATTCATCAAAAAGTAACAGAAAACAAAAAACTCATCCCTGAATCTATAGCTAAAGAAGTAGTAGCTTCTGCTAAAAATAGATACGAGTATAAATATCTTGAATTTGAGGATAAT
>CBFHIO010000080.1:0-2408 GCA_965656035.1 Gammaproteobacteria bacterium
TAAACATTTTTGCTTGCTCGCTAAGAATATTTAAATCTAAATTATTGTTATCCCAGTGTGAATAATTATCAAAAAATAGTGGTTTACTTCTGGAGTTATAAACAATATACGTATAACTTCTTTCTATTGCAGAGAACCTCGAATGAAAATCATTCGGAACTTCAAACATTTTTGTAACTGCTATAGCGTCCGGAAGATTTGAGTTTATACCATCAATCCAATTTTTTTCTTCTCTTTCAATGTTGGTAGTAAAATCAAAAACTTGAGAAAGTGCATGAACACCAGCATCGGTTCTTCCAGCATAATTAATTACTGTTTTTTCCTGAGTAATTTTTTCAATTACCTCTTCAAGATTTTGTTGAATTGAGATAGCATTTTTTTGTCTCTGAAATCCTGAAAATTCAGACCCGTTATATTCGGTTGTAAAAGCTAGTCTCACTTTTCAGAAAACTTATCGAGCAATGCTTGAGCGTTATTTTTAATACTTTCACTATCAGTTGATTTAATTAAATCTTCCAAGATAGACTTTGAATTTTTAAAATCACCCATCTCAAAATATGTCACCGCAAGATCAAATTGCTGCTCTTCTTCATTATTTTTTATACTTAGGCCTTTTGGCAGACCTTCAATTGAGGAAGAGTTATCAAGAGCTTCATCAAAATCATAATCAATTTTTTTTGACTTGCGTGATTTAAGTTGAATATATATCAGTGCTATTAAAATTCCTGAAAGAATGGAAACAAAAGCAACGAATAAAAGATCCATCAATCCAAACTCTTGAATCTCTGTTTCTTTGATGTCCGCAGTCTCTTTAATTAATTCTTCGGCGACTTTGCTCTCAAAAGCCATTTCTAGGGTTTTAGTATTCTTTTTTATAATATCTTCTGGATTATTTAATTCATCATTATTGATATTAACCTGCTCGATACTATCCTCTTCAAAAACTTCTTTAGCTTTTAGTTCTGGCTCCTCTGCAATTTTTGGAGCAGTTAGTACTAACAAAGATTTTACCGCTGGTGCAATGGATAAAGAATATGATTTATTCATAGCAAGAATTGAGGCTCTTGCTTCGCTATCAGACGTATTGGATATAGTTGAATAGGTTGGAATTATTAAATCTTTATCATTTCTTACTAAATTAATATTTCCGTTTATAAAAGCATCTTTATTTCCTAAATAAATTGACCACATTATTTGATATACAGAAATATCAGTTACGTCGGTCTTTATTTCAGAAGCAATGCTCCACATAGTAGTTATGTCATTTGCTTGAATAATTCTTGGCTCTTCTAAAATTTCTTTAGCTACCGGAAGAGTCTCTTCGGTTTGAATAATACTTGGCTTTTTAATAGCGGGCCTGTATATCTCGCTGGCTTTAGATTCTTTATATGAGGATTGGAGTCTTGATGGTAAAAAAATAAAAATATCTTTTGATATTTGATCTTTTATAACTAACTTAAAGTTAAAGTAGTTTCCATCATAAGAATCGTTTAAAACTATAGAGTAGTTCTTATAGCTAGAAAAATCTTCAAGTAATGTGTAGGAAATATTCTCTGTATTTAATAACTCATCAGATTTGTACTCTTTTAAAATAATATCATTATCAGAAATTCTAGAACTTCTAATTTTGAACTCAATTACCCTTTCCCCTTGAGAGTTAAACGATAACTTTGGAGACGATAAAAAGGCATCAGAAAGTAAGCTGAGAGGAAAAAAAATTAAAGATAGTAAAAAAACTCTTAGCACAATTTGTTATTACTAATCAGTTTTTGAAGTATCTGAACAGCATTAAGAGCCGCGCCTTTACCATATACATTATCTGCAACTACCCACAACGAAGCCCATGTATCTCCTTGAATTTGCTGGGAACGTATCCTTCCAACATACACATCCTCTGAGTCATTGGCTTGCTCCAAGGGAGTTGGATATTCAAGCAAGTTAGGATCATCCATAACGCAAACTCCTTCATTGCCTTCAACACAATTAATTAAATCTTCTCTTGAAGCTAAGCTTGAAAGCTTCACAAATACTGCTTCAGAATGTCCATTAAAAACCGGAACTCTAGCGCAAGTTGCCTGTACCTCGATATTTGGATCTAATATTTTTTTTGTTTCCCAAACTAATTTCATCTCTTCTTTTGTAAAAGCATTATCTAAAAAGATATCACATTGAGGTATCACATTAAATGCTATTGGTTTTGGGTAAACTTTTGAATCTGCAGTTTCACTTTCATATGTTTGAGATCTCAACTCTTCTACAGCCTCTTTACCTGTTCCCGAAACCGCTTGATAGGTTGCAATATTTAAAAATTCAATACCAAACTGTTCATGAATTGGTTTTAAAACCATTAAAAGTTGAGAGGTTGAACAATTTGGATTGGCAATTAGTGTTGGTTCATCAAGCTTTGT
>CBFHIO010000081.1:0-2399 GCA_965656035.1 Gammaproteobacteria bacterium
GCAGCTGATCCAATCATCCTGACTTTTCTCCAGTTTTGAAAATCTTTTACCATTTTTAACAATGCACTGTCTGAATAATCAGTATTGTTTGGAAGACCAGTTAACAAAATCCCTTTATTGGCATGTTTAACTTCTGATACTGAAATTTCTTTGTTATTTAAAAGTGCCTTTGTATGTATTGATCCCTCATATAAGTCGTTATTTATAAAATCATATATTACTCCAAGGGCAGGCTCTGAATTGATGATTAATGCGATTGAAACACAACACATTGGTAGATTTCTAGAATAATTAGCCGTTCCGTCAAGAGGGTCGACTACCCAAAATATATTTGCACTGGTTTTAGATGAAAAACCACTTTCTTCAGCAAGTATTGGGTGATTAGATTCATTTTCAATAATTTTTTTTATGGCATTTTCTGCAAGAATATCAGCTTTTAATTTAATATCTTTATTCGTAGAAAAAATTTCTTCGTTAAGAGTGGTTTTATTTTTTAATAATAAAGCTCCCCCTTCAATAGCAGATTTTTTTGCAGTAGTTAGTGCGTTTTTAATATCGATTTCTTTCATAAGTTTAATAATAGTTCTGTGCATGTATAATAAAAAGACACATTACTTACTAAAATTTTGTATTCAACCATAGATTAGCAGAAACTTTATCAAAAATGGAAATAACAATTATTATTGATTACCTAATAATTAGCATTGTTGCTTCTGTTGCAATTAACTCAATATTAAGGAACTATGCTAAAACTAATAATATTCTAGTTGATTTACCAGACAGAAGCAGGAAGTTTCATGCCAGACCAACACCTTTGACTGGTGGAATTGGAATTCTGTTATCTTTGTTATTATCAGGAAAATTGTATATTGATTTAAATGATCTAAACGGATACGTTCCAGAATTTACATATTATCTAATTGTTAGTTCTATACCACTATTATTATTATTTTTAATTGATGATTATAAAGGTTTAAAAGCAAGGTATAGATTATTGATTCAAGCTTCTGCGAGTTTTTATATAATTTTTTCAACAGGTATACAGCTTGAATCTTTTGGAAACTTATTGGGTTTTGGAGATATTAATCTTAGAATATTAAGCGTTCCTTTCACCATATTTTGTGCAGTTGGGATCATGAATGCATTTAATATGATTGATGGAATTAATGGCTTATGTGCTGGATGTGCAATGATAGCCTTGCTTTTAATTGGTTTTCATTCTGGATTAATTTATGACTCAATGTTGGTTCTTATTATAGGATCAATGATTGGGTTTTTAATTTTCAATTTAAGAATATTTGGCAAAAAAAGAGGCGTTTTTCTTGGAGATAATGGGTCTAATTTAATTGGATTCTGGGTGGCGTGGACTGCAATTTATTGCTCTCAAAATCCATTGTATGATTGCAATCCAATTACAATGATTTGGTTTGTTGCAATACCTTTGTTAGATTGTATTGGTTTAATATTTTCTAGGCTAAAAAGAGGAATTGGCGTTTCTTCTCCTGGAAGAGATCATATCCATCATAAATTAATGAATAGATACACTCCAGAAAATACGCTTGCTATTATTTTAATGATTTCCTTAGTATCAGGTTTTATTGGAATCTTTCTTAGTCATTCTTTTGAACAGTGGGTTTCTACTTTTATCTTTGCTATTTACGCATTATGTTATTATTTATATGCTTATTATTCAAACTTTAAAAATAAAATCTAATGTTTAATTTTTTTAAAAAAAAGAAATTACTTGTTGTTAAAAATAACTCAAATATTGATATTGAATTAACTGCTTCTTTGTTAGCTTATGAAATAGCAAGAGGCGATGGGGATGTTTCAGAATCTGAATTATCAATAATTTTAAATGAAATAAAAAAAATAACTTCTAAGGTTGGTAAATCTGAGCAAGAAATTTTAAAAATTATTCAAGATTTCAGTAGCGATAGCATTTCGTTTCACGAATTTATAGAGGATATTAACAAAGATTATTCAAAAGAAGATAAACTCGCTTTGCTAGATTTTTTGTGGTCAGTTGCATATGCTGACACGGTTCTTGAAGTCAATGAAGAAAGACTAATAAGAAGAATAGCTGATTTAATTCATTTAAAAGATATGGACGTTTTAAAGATCAAGGATAAAGTTAGAAACTCTTAATATTCTATAAAATTAGCGTTAGCTTTTAAAAATTCTCGCGCTTCCTTTCTTTCACATTCAAAACTTGAAAATTGTTTTAGATCATCAAAAATGTCATTACCAACATAAGTACCCATTTGGTAAAGAATCACACACTTTTCTAATTTATTGACTCTAGTGTCATTGCTCAGCATTTCAACTAATTGTTTATAAGTTACAAAGGAGTCGACAAGTTTCATATTTGATCTATTATCTAGAATAAGAAAATTTCT
>CBFHIO010000082.1:0-2398 GCA_965656035.1 Gammaproteobacteria bacterium
ATAAAGTGATTTTCAAATTTACATTTGGTTTCCAGCCATGCTTTAGATAAAGCCATGCTTTGCAGAGTTTCATCAGTGCTGAATGACTTAGAGGAAACAATAAAAAAAGTATCCTCTTGATTTAATGGTTTAACTGTTTCATTAAATTCAACTGTATCTGGTCCGGTTAAGAAAATGTGCTTAAAGTTTCTATCATTCTCACTTGTTAGTGTTTCAATTAATAATTTAGGTCCTTCAAAAGAACCACCAATACCAATAGTAACAATGTTTTTAATACCTTTTTTAATTAAGTCCTCTTTAAGTCTTATACATTTATCAATATTTAAACGACAAGATTCTATTAATTCTGCAGAAGCAAAATTGTTTGAAGAGGAAGCATACATATCTCTGTAAACATGATGTAATGCCGACTGATTTTCAGTTTCGTTGACAATATCACCCTTAAATAAAGAATGAATTGATTGAGAAACCTTTAGATCATCATAATGAGATTTAAACAAAGAAAAAAGCTTACTATTAAATCCCCTTAATGAAGATTTGTATTCTAGATTTTTGTTTGAGTATAAATGCTGATAAACCTCATCTTTGCATTTAGACGTCTCATCCATAATTTTATTAAATATGCTCATATCTACCGTATTGAATTATGAATTTCTTGAAGAGCTTCACTTATGTTAGGTGCATTAGTGATAGGTCTACCTACTACAATATAATCCGCACCTTTTGAAATAGCATCTTTTGGAGTCATCACCCTGCTTTGATCATCTGCAGATTCAGAAAGTCTTATTCCTGGAGTTATAGACAGCAGTGATTTTCGTGCAACAACCAAATCAAGTTCATGAGGTGAACATACAACTCCATCAATTTGTGCTTCTTGAGCTAAATCTAGCATTGCTTTTACCTGATTAGATGCAGTTCTTTGAAAGATAGCACTAGTATCTTCATCTGATAAACTGGTTAAAGCTGTAACACCAAATATTTTAATATTTGTGTCTGCAACAGCTTTCTTTGCAGCCTTCATCATCTCTAAACCACCTGAAGTATGAATAGTCATCATATCTATTGGCAATGAAATTAGCCCCTCGATAGATTTTTTTACAGTATTTGGTATGTCATGTAATTTGAGATCTAAAAAAATTTTAAACCCCTTATTAGCAACATATGTCAAAGCCTCATGCCCTATAGCATTAAAACTTACACTTCCTACTTTTATCATACATAAGCTACTATCAAGAGAGTCAACAGTTTGCTTGAAAGAGCTTGATTGAGTCTCATCGACCGCTACGATGATTGGTTTTGACATAGTTTGTAAATGTTAAACTTAAGTTACTTTTCTATCAATGATTTTGATGGCTTGAAGTGCATTGTCGCAGTCTCTCCTAAATAAGAAACTTCCTTAGTCCTTGGATTAATAAATTTTCTTGGTCGAATATATTTTTTAGAAAAGGTTCCAAACCCCCTAATTTCAACCTTATCGTCTAACGCAACTGCATCAACAATTGATTCTAAAATAGAATCAATTGCTAATGAAATTTGTGATTTATTAAGATTTGGAAACTCTTGACTTAAAGCTAGTTCAATATCAGAACGATTAAAAGTCTGTTGTTTCTTGTTACTCACTCAGCTTTAAAGATATTCTTTCTCTCTCTGCGTCAACGGCGAAAACTATGCAATCAAGTTTATCACCCTTCTTGTATTGATCCAGTGCTTCTTTTGGATCTTCGTCTTCAGAGATATCAGACAAATGTATTAATCCATCAATATCACCCTCAAGTCCAACAAATATACCAAAATCCGTAATGGATTTTATTTGACCATCAACCTTATCACCGATGCCATATTTATTAGCAAATTCAGTCCAAGGGTTTGCTTTGGTTTGTTTTAGGCCAAGTGAAATTCTTCTTTTATCATGATCAATTTCTAGAATCATAACCTTAATTTTTTGATCCATTTCTACCACTTTTGAAGGATGGGTATTTTTGCTTGTCCAGTCGAGCTCAGATAAATGTATCAGACCTTCAATGCCCTCTTCTAATTGTGCGAAACATCCATAGTCGGTAATGTTAGAAACTGATGCTTCGTATACACCACCAACTGCATAATTGCTCTCAACATTTTCCCATGGATCATTTTGAATCTGTTTTAATCCTAAAGATACTCTTAATTTTTCTTTATCAAAACTAAGAATTTTCACATCTATTTCATCACCAAGATTAAGAAACTCTGCAGGATTTGTTACCCTTGACCATGAAATATCAGTGATATGAAGCAAGCCATCTAACCCACCTAAGTCTACGAAAGCTCCGTAATCAGTAATATTCTTTACAATACCTTTAACTATTTGACCCTCTTCAAGATTCTTTAATAGCTCTACTTTTACAGCAGAGTTATTTTTCTC
>CBFHIO010000083.1:0-2391 GCA_965656035.1 Gammaproteobacteria bacterium
GAGAAGGGAATGTTGCTGTTGAAGGGAGGGGAGTGAGTATTGGTAATCGTTTTAAACCGGGAAAAAGACCAATGAGTACTATGGCGCCAGTTATGGTATTTAATAAAAATAATGAGTTGACCTTAATAACAGGCTCACCAGGTGGTTCCTATATTCCAGGAGCGATACTTAGAGTTCTTACTGGAGTAATTGATTTTGATTTGTCTATTGGAGATGCAACCATGCTCCCAAGAGTTCATAAAGATTGGCCTTATGCAGGAATTGATTATGAAAAAACTTTAAGCTCAGATATTGTAAAAGGTTTAAATAAGCTTGGGCATAAAACATCAACAAACAAAACTATGGGCAGCACACAAAGCATACACATAGTTGATGATATAAGATATGGTTATGCAGATCTCAGAAGGCCTAACGCATCAGTTGCAGTTCAAAAAACTAATTAACTCTATAATCTAACGGTGGCTCTCTGTCTCCAAGCAGTGGCTCATATTTAAAATCTGGACCAGTTCTTTCTAAATATTCCTTCTTTGCAGCATTTATAATATTTTTATTTTTATATAACTCAATTGCAGAGGAGGATAATACTTTTGCAGCAAGTTCAGCCCCCTTAAGACCAATTGAAGTTCCTCCAGCTGCAACGGCTTGCCATGAATGTGCAGCAGTTCCAGGAACCCAAGACGCTGCTCTGAATCCAGCTGTTGGAACATTCCAGCTTACATCGCCCACATCGGTTGAGCCATAGGAGTGCGAAGTTGCAAATGGCCTAACATTTTCTTGGTCACCAATTAATGCTCTTCCAGTAGTGAGAGTATCAGCGAGGTCTTCTGCGTAGGCTAATTCCTCCTCAGTGTATTCAATACCTCCAAATGATACTAGTTTGCTATGGACTAATTCTTGTAATGTTTGATTGGGAAGTAACGAGTAGTTTCCGTGCATTACTTCATATGTCATTGTTGTCTCTGTTCCAAGAGCAGCGCCCTCAGCTGCTTTTACTACTCTTGAGAAAAGGTCTTCTACCGATTTCATTTTTGGATGTCTAACGTAATAGTAGACTTCAGCCTCTTCTGGAACAACATTCGGGGCTAAGCCACCTTTTGTAATAACATAATGAATTCTTGATTCTTGAGGTATATGCTCTCTCATCATATTAACCATCATATTCATTGATTCAACACCGTCCAAAGCGGACCTTCCAAGATGAGGAGAACCGGCTGCATGGGTTGAAATGCCCTTGAATAGAAACCTAGCAGACTTATTTGAATTATTAGTAGCAATATTTGCTGAGTTTTGATCATCAGGATGCCAATGAAAAACTATATCTACATCTGTAAATAACCCAGCTCGCACCATGTAAACTTTTCCTGAACCACCTTCTTCTGCTGGAGTTCCATAAAACCTTATAGTTCCATTAATGTTATTTTCCTTTAGCCAATCTTTAATAATAACTGCCGCCCAGGCAGACCCAGCTCCAAATAAATGGTGTCCACATGCCTGACCTGCGCCTGTTGAATTATTTTCAACTTCTCTAAAAGCTGAACGCGTTTGTGCAAGACCGGGCAGAGCATCAAACTCTCCTAGAATTGCAATTACAGGACCACCATTTCCATATTCAGCTATAAATGCAGTAGGTATATTTGCAACATTTTTTTTAACACTAAAGCCTTCACTACTTAAAATATTAGTAATAGCATCTACACTTTGAGTCTCTTGATAACCTAGCTCCGCATAATTCCATAAATCTGTTGCCAGTTGATTAAATTTTGTTTTGTGAAGATTAACCAATTTCTCATCAAGAGATGCAGATACTGGGAATATAATTGTGAGACTTAATAGACCAAGGATCCATTTTTGAAAGTAATATTTTTTTCTATCCATTCGACCTTCTCCATACTTTTTATAAGTTCTTGATTTTTAGAATTTAAGATTACTCTTTTCTTATCTTCTAATTCAGCATAAATCACTGCTTTTTTGTTTTTATTTTTATCTAAAATAATAGTATATCCGACTATTTTTGCTGTTCCAGAATTTTTGTGCGATAGAGTCATGGGTTTGTCTAACTCTTTTGCTTGATGAGAAACATCAGCCAAAGAAAAATCATCAATATGCTTATTAGACCATAACGCATAAGATTGTTTTGTCATCAAACCAGATACTCCAGTAATAAGACCAATTTTATCTTTATTTTTTCTTAGCTTATCTAGTATTTGGGTAGTTGAACTTAAAACGTAATGATTCAAGGGACCGCCTGCAAATGACATGCCACCGGTTATGGTTAAAGGGGTCGATAGATCAAGCTCAAGTGAATCACAGAACATTTGAACGGCAATAGGAAAACAACTATATAGATCATAGTAATCAATATCTCTGTTATGCAATGACAAAATATCTTTT
>CBFHIO010000084.1:0-2365 GCA_965656035.1 Gammaproteobacteria bacterium
TGGCGACTCTCCCGGATTCCTTCCAGACAAGTATCTTGAATAGTTCTCAACTCCCTGACAGTAACCAAGTTCTCGCATCATTTCAATGTCATAGTTTGTTCGCTCTTCTAGTCTTTGGGCTTCAACTAATTTGTTGACCGATCGAAGATACTCCAATCGTTCTTTTAACTCCTCTTTAATGCTATCGATACAATTTAATACTGTTTCTTTTGGAGTCACATAATGTGTTTTTGGAAATATAGTTGCTCTTGGCACTTCATTAATAATTGCTCCAGTCAGAGGATCAAACCATGAGAGCTTTTCAATTTCATCACCAAATAATTCTATCCTCAGCGCTTCATTGTCTGAATCAGCCGGATATACATCGATAGTATCTCCCCTCACCCTAAAAGTAGCTCTTCTGAAATCTAGATCGTTTCTTGTGTATTGCAGAGATGAAAACCTTCTTAATAGATCTCTTTGATTAATAATATCTCCTCTATCTAAATGGACTACCATTTTTAAATAGGATTCAGGAGCACCCAAACCATAAATCGAAGATACCGTTGCAATTACGATGGTATCTTTTCTTTCTAGAAGAGCTTTTGTTGCAGACAATCGCATCTGCTCAATGTGCTCGTTAATAGACGCATCTTTAGCAATGTATGTATCTGAGGTTGGTACATAAGCTTCAGGCTGATAGTAGTCGTAATAAGAAACAAAATACTCAACTGAGTTTTCAGGAAAGAAATCTCTAAACTCACCGTAGAGTTGTGCTGCAAGGGTTTTATTGTGCGCCATGACAATTGCTGGCCTTTGAGTTTCCTCAATAACCTTTGCCATAGTATAGGTTTTGCCTGAGCCAGTAACACCTAAAAGTGTTTGATGAAGCAATCCATCATTAAGTCCACCAACTATACTTTTTATAGCATCTGGCTGCGATCCAGCCGGCTCAAAATTAGATACTACCTTTAATGCTTTTGTCATTTACTTCTTTAATAAAAATTACTTATAATGCACATCCGTGTTCCCGAATAGCTCAGCGGTAGAGCAGTTGACTGTTAATCAATTGGTCGTTGGTTCGATCCCAACTTCGGGAGCCATTTAAGCCTTAACCTCTATTGTACATTCATGATCATAAATTTTTTGATCAATTTAAATAGATTATCCCTGGTCATAGAAAATGACGTTTTCAGTTGGTTTTCTGAATAACTGCTGTTTGCAGGATCTTCATTCATCCAATGCAAGTTTTGAGCTTTGCTTGGTAGCACTGGACATACCTCTTCAGCACATAAGGTTATTGCATAATCTAAATTATCAATAAAATCTTTATCCAAATCATCCGTAGATTTGGAAAATTGATCTCTGATATCTATACCAATTTCATCCATAGCGATGACCGCATGAGGATGGACTTCTCCTGATGGAATTGAGCCAGCACTTTGGATGTTGTGTCCTTGCCCAAGCATAGACTTAGCTAACCCCTCTGCCATCTGACTTCTTGCTGAATTAGCAACACATAAAAACAATATATTCATATATCTAATTTGAGGAATAATTAAATAAAGAGTATCTTATAGTTAATAGGAGTAATCAACATAGTGAGTCAACAATTTACTGTTAAATCAATGCTCAAAGGCCTTGATGGCAAGTTGGGTGAAGATGACTATATTGAGCCTCTAGAAATCTTAATTGACTCTATTAACAAACATAACAAATTTAATATTTTTGGAAAAGTTGCCTTTAATCATCAGTTAAAAAATAGATTAAAGATGAGAAAGATGCTCAACGAGCTTCATGAAAATAATAAATTTGATCAACCAGCCGATCCGGTTTTTGTTATTGGTCTTCCTCGTTCTGGCACCTCATTACTTTTCAACCTCTTATCTTTAGATATAGCTCACAGATCACCTTTGTATTGGGAAATTATGCACCTGATGCCGCTTGCAAAATCTCAAACTGATAGAAATAGAAGAGAATATAAAACCAATGCTGAACTCAAGCTTGCAAAGACTCTTATTCCAAAACTAAGAGCAATTCATACTATAAGAGCAACAACTCCTGAGGAGTGTCAGCAAATTGCAACCATGAACATTAGAAGTTTTGTATACATGTGTATGGCCGATGTACCTGAATATGTTGAATATCTAAAAATTACATCTTTTGATTCGGTTTTTAAGTGGCATAAAAAGTTTTATCAAGCACTGGAACTTGATGGCAAGCCAACACGCTGGTTATTAAAAGATCCAAGTCATATAGGTCACATACCTCAAATTTTAAAAGAATACCCCAATGCAAAATTTATTCATATTCACAGAGACCCCTCAGAATCAGTAGCATCCTTTTGTAGTCTAACTAAGAATGTTAGGTTGGCTTTTTCAAAGAC
>CBFHIO010000085.1:0-2334 GCA_965656035.1 Gammaproteobacteria bacterium
CTAGCTGAATGTTTGCTATGGAACCAATAATGGTTTCATAGACTCCAATTGATAATAAAATTGCGCTCCCAGAAATCCCTGGCAGTAAAAAAAATGAAAATGCAATAAACCCAACTAATACAAATACAATAAATGATGGATTATTTGATACTAGACTAATGCTATTAAGCATTGCTGCAAAAATTGCTCCTGCAAGAAAATAAATTATCCAATTCATATTCAACTTAAATTCGTTTTTTAATCGAAAAGCTATTAAGAAAGATATTAAACACATCAAAATTGATAAGAATATTAAAAAACTATTCGTATACTCAGAATATAAAAATAAAATAAATTTTGAGGCAAATATTACACTAATGGCCATAGCAATAAAAAAAGGAATTATTAGATCAAGAAAAAAGACCTGATTTAATTTCTTAAAAGTAAATGAGAAATTACTAATTTTTAAATTAGATAAAAATAAAATAAATTTTTCATATACTTTAAAAGCTATAGCAACAGTAGACCCAGATATGCCTGGAAGAAGTTCAGCAAGACCAACAAAAAAACCTGCTACAACAAATCTCAACCTTTCAGTCATGAATCATTTCCATCAACAGATGTTCCTGAAAGCATTGGCACAAAAGCAACCTCTTCAAATACGTCTTCTTTAATATCGTCTCCCTCTAATTTAGTTATGACATGTAATTGTTGAGATTTAGAATTTCCAACTGGAATTACAATTTTAGAATTTACATTCAAGCAATTAATCAAATCTTGAGGGTATTGACGAGGTGCTGCAGCACACAAAACGCCATCATATGTTAGTTTTTTGTCCCAATCCGTAAAACCATCACCAAATTTAAACAAAACATTTTTGATTTTTAATTCACCTAAATTTTCTCTTGCTTTTGTTACCAAGGGTTTAATTCTTTCTATTGCATAGACCTCTTCACAAAAATGTGACAAGACAGCTGACTGATATCCACATCCAGACCCAAGCTCTAGTACTTTATCAAAAATTTTTCCTCTAGATTTTGTGTGTGAAATAAGATGCTCTGTCATTTTAGCAACTATATAAGGTTGAGAAATAGTTTGCTTATAACCAATTGTTAAGGATCTATTCTCATAAGCCCGAGATTGGAAAGCATTATCAACAAAAATATGACGAGGCACTTGTGACATTGCATCCAAAACTCTAAAATCTTTGATACCCATATCTAAAAGAGTTTCTATCATCTCTTCCCTAACTCTTCTAAATGTGAAGCCTGAACTATTCATTGAGGTGTGATTTTAGATTTTCTCTTAATATCTCCACATCAAGATCATAATCTAATACAGAAATTGAAATATACCCATCATGAATGGCATTTGCATCAGTTAATGTTGATTCATTTACTGGTTCTCCAGAGAGGTTATATCTGTATTTTTTTGTATCTCCATCTGAGCTTATCTCAATGGGTCGTGATGGAACTCCTCTTTTTGCCAAGGATGTTACCCGAATTCCTTTACATTCATCCTCTGGTATATCTGGAAAATTTACATTAAAAACTTTGCCATGAAAATCTTCAGGTAAATTTTTAACAGTATTAATAATCTCTAATGTTCTATTAACTATAAAATCCATATTAGCTGTTTCATAAGAAGCAACAGATAATGCTATTGGGGGATATTTAAGTTTCCTGCCACCTACTGCTGCACCTACAGTACCAGAATAAATAACATCCGCTCCAATATTTGCTCCATGATTGATGCCAGAGACAACCATATCAAATTCAAAATCAACAATTCCTAGCAAACCAAAATAAGTACAATCCGCTGGTGTACCATCAACAGCATAAACTCTATCTTCTACTTTTCTAATTTCGGTTTCTTTTAAAAAAGAAATAGCTGCACTCATTCCACTGCAATTATTTTCAGGAGCTATAATCCATACATCATGTTCTTCTGATAATTTCTTAAAAAGATTTTGAATATTGGGAGCCTGATAACCATCATCATTTGTTAATAAGATTTTCATAAGATTTCTTTGAGGTTTACTAGTGATTGAACTGCTATAGCTTTATTCTCACCTATAATACCAATCTTTTCAGAAGTTGTAGCCTTTAAACCAATATTAGATTTTGAAATTTTTAAAATCTCAGACAAACTATCAATAATATTATTTCTATGAGGACTTATTTTAGGTGATTCACAAATTATAGTTGCATCAACATTGCAAATCTCAAGATTCATTTCATGAATTTTTTCTAAACAAAAATTAATTATCTCCTTGCTATCAAGCCCTTTATTGGAAGAATCTTTGTCTGAGAAGAATATACCTATATCTCCAAGGGCTGCAGCGCCCAGGATGGA
>CBFHIO010000086.1:0-2208 GCA_965656035.1 Gammaproteobacteria bacterium
TATCAATGATACTGGAGATTGTATTTATAGTTCTGGAAACTTAGAGAAGTGGGCAGCACAAGGAGTGCTTCTTTTAAATAGTTCTTTGACTGTTAATAAATCAGAAGCAGGCTCTCATAAAAATATTGGTTGGGGCACATTAATAAAATCTATTATCGAGCTACTTAATATTAAAGGTAGCGTTATTTTTTTATTATGGGGCAAAGAAGCTCAAGAAAATGAAAAATTTATAAATATGAAAGTTAATTACATATTTAAATCACCTCATCCATCTCCATTATCCTCACATAGAGGTTTTATAGGATGCAAACATTTCTCTTTAAGCAATGAGTTATTAGTAAAAAACAAGAAAGATCCTATTTTGTGGTAGATTTAGATAATTTTAGCTTCAGGATGGTTTGAAGCAAACTCGTCAAAAAAATCTCTATTTATTGAGCTATTAAATATATAAAAATTTTTGTATTTTAGAGTTTCACCGATGATTTTAAAATTTTTACTTTCTTCAATTAAATTAGAGTTAACAATGGTAACAAATTTTCTTCTATCAACACCAAGATATTTCATTCTTGCGATTATTTCTTGGCCTCTAAAACAGCCCTTATCAAAAGAAACTCTTGTTTTATCATAGTTTATTTCTAGTGGTCTGAATTTACCAATATCATTCTTTCCTAAATCAAAATTTAATGCCAATTTATTAGCAGCTACCCAATCATCTTTTGAAAGAGTCTCAGTTAGATCATTTTTTTCTAGTGTAATTGATAATGAATAGACTTCATTTGATAAAAATGCTTTATCTTGTTTTTCAAAAGAGACATTCCCGAATATGAGACCGCTTTCTTGTGTAAATGTAACATTAAAAAATTTTGCAAATGGACTTAGTTCACTAATAAAAACATCTACAAGCCATTGATCTATTAAAATTTTATAGTTTTCTGATTTATGAATCATAAAACCAGCAATTACCTCACCTTTTTGATTGCATACAGATGAAAGTTGATAACTTTCGTTTGTTAATAAATTTATATCTGAAGTAATTTGACCCTGAAGCAATTTTTCAACTTTATCAATATCTCCATGAATTTGTATTACCCTCATACTTTTAAGGTATATTGTCCCGGCTGATATTAATTTTTTTTGTATATCTATTTTCTTGTAAAATTATTGAGCAATACCATATTTTAACTAATGAATACTGAAATAAACAGAATCTCTTGGAAATGTAGAAGAGGGATGCGAGAAATAGACTTGCTATTAAGAGAGTTCTTAAGCACTTCATTGCATCAGCTAGATAAAAAAGATCTATATATCTTTGATAGAGTGCTTGAATATGATGATCAAAAACTCTTTGATTATATTTTTAAAAATGAAAGTTTAGGCCATAAAGACCATGAAGATTTTATTGATAAATATCTTAAAAAATTTAAATCGCAAGGAAACTTTTAGCCAAGATGCTTGTCTGATATTAAAAGGAACTTATATTGAAGAAAAAAAACTCAACAAATGAAGATTCCTTGCTAATAAAAAAGGCACAGGCTGGAAATGAAGGAGCATTTAATTTTTTAATGAATAAATATTATCCAAGAGTATACGCATCTTTATATTCATTCACTAAATCGAAAGAAGATTCAGAAGATCTGACTCAACAAACATTTATTAAAGTTTGGCAGCAAATAAAATCTTTTAGAGGTGAAAGTGCATTTTTTACATGGATATATAGAATTGCTATTAATTTAGCTAAAAATCATTTTGTAAGCTCTTCATACAAGAAAGATAAAATCAATGTATCCACAAGTGATTTTGATATAGATATTCCATCCTATACCAACCCAGAGCAAGAACTAATGCACGATGAGGCTTTAAATAATATTAAACAATATATTGATAGATTGCCAGAAACTTTAAAAACTGCTTTTACACTTAGGGAGTCAGATGGAAAAAGCTACGAGGAGATTTCTTTAATTACTGATACGCCTATAGGAACCGTTAGATCAAGAATATTCAGAGCACGTGAAAATATTCTTACGTATATTTCGGAGGATTTATAACATGGATAACATCGAAGAGAAAATTTCTGCTTTATATGACGGGGAGCTCAACGATCAAGAGATGGATGAAGTGTTGCTGTTAATAGAAAAAGATTCAAATTTACAAAAGAAAATATCTAGGTATGGATTGCTCACCTCAGCAATGATGCATCAAAATAACAAT
>CBFHIO010000087.1:0-2176 GCA_965656035.1 Gammaproteobacteria bacterium
CTAAATGCTTTGTTAGATACTATATATAAAGAAGACAAATTCGCACATAAAGAATTGTATTACACTACCCTAGGCAGGAGTACCAGCCGGGTACCCCGGGTATATATCTAGTGGTTGAATATTTTATGAGGTTTTGAGGTATTAACTAGCTAGACTTTATTTTATACAATACCCCGTATGATTAATCCTTATGCTTTAGCTTCAAGCTTGACATTTGATAGTATCATTCTTGGTAAACAAAAATCTTTTTCTATAACTAGCTTAATCTTTTTGTCTTCAACTTTTCACGTCATTTCTTTTGGCATAGGCTATCTACTTGGTCAGAAATTAGTTACTTTGATTGGTCATGTAGACCATTGGGTTTCATTTATAATTTTTAGTATTTTAGGTGTTTTAAATATAAAGGCTTTCCTAAAATTTGAAAATGAACATAAAGCAAGACAAGCAAATTCTTTAATTAAATTATCTTTAATTGTTGGAGTTTTATCTGTGGATGCTGCAATTATAGGAGCATCAAGCTCAAATCTAATTAGTAATCCTTATGCTGTGGTTTTTAATATAATCCTATTTAGTATTTTTTTTATTTACTTGGGTAGATATATCAAAAGCTTTATTAAAAGACATAATGAAAAATTTTTAAAATTATTTGAAGGTATTTTATTTTGTTTTATAGGATTAAGTATTCTAACATCACATCTAAGTGGAGGCTTTTAAAGCTTTCACAATAGCTTTAAATATAAAAAAGTTATTAGCTTTACACAAAGCATAACTATTCCAACAATTAACATACCCGAGATTCTTAAAAAAGGATTGTAATCAAAGAAAGCAAAGATTATTTAAAAGAACTTATTGATAACTACAAGGAAGATGGGATAGATCCTGACAATAGTGAAGAAGTAATATCTCAAAAGGAGGTTTTTTCATCTCATCCCTTACGGGATGCCAATTTACTAAAAAGCCCACAATAGTCGGCTTTTTTTATGATTTAAAAAATACCGACAATTAATTCTTAAATAATTTATGAATTATCTTTAATAGAAGCTTTATTGTTTTCACTTATCATCACATCAACAATAACTCCAATGACCATATTAAGAAGAATAACCGCATTAATAATTATAAAAAAAATAAAATAAATCCAAGCAAACGGATTGATTTGAAGAACTCGTCCCATAATTGCGCCCCAATCGTCAAAAGTTGCCACTTGAGCTAATGTCAGCAACGCTCTTCCAACATTTCCCCACTTTAAGGGATCAACTTCAGCAAATAACATAGTGCCAATTACTGCAAAAATGTACGTGAATATAAATAACAATAGGGCAACAAAGCCAACCCTTGGCAGTGACATTATTAATGAATCTACAATTTTTCTAAACGCTGGAACCACGGTTATAATTCTTAGAACTCTTATAATCCTAAGAAGCCTTGCAACAAATATTGTGGAGCCAGCTCCAACTGGAATAAGGCTTAATGTCACTATTATAAAATCAAAAATATTCCATCCGTCTTTAAAAAATTTAGCAAATGATTTCTCAGATACAATTCTAATTACTATCTCAATTACAAAAAAAACAGTAATTACATAATCAAATGTGTTTAAAAGATTGCTGTAGTTTTGTGGGAGGTTGTAGGAACTTACTCCTGCATATACTGCTGAAGCAATAATTATAAAAATTACTAAGGTGTTGAAAAACTTACTATTTCTAATATTTAAAAAAACTTTTACCACGTTGTTCATATGTATATTCCATTAATTAAAAATATTTCCAAGTCCTTTAGATTTAAAAATCTAAGCTTAAAGAGTTTCATATGAATGATAGATTGCATTTAGTTCCTCAACAATATAAAGATTTTATTATTTGTATATTTGACATGTTCTTTCGCGGTGCTAATTTACTAAAAAGTCGATAATATTGAGCAATTTTATGGGACTATGCATTTATTCACATTAAAAATGTTTTGATGTGATACTAATCTAAGTTTACAAATATAATAACTTCACAAGTAGCCGAACATATTAAAATGTTTCAAGGTTAATATTATTAATATTGTTCACACTTTACTAAAAAAATTTTATTTGATATTGTTTTAAAAAATACTTATTTGTAGATATAACCATGCCAAAAAAAACTAATTTCTCTCTTGTTCTAATTATTGCAATGCTTTCTATTCCAAT
>CBFHIO010000088.1:0-2140 GCA_965656035.1 Gammaproteobacteria bacterium
ATACTCATATGCTAAGTCAAAGTTAGTTGACTCATATGGTTCAAGGGCTGGGTTACCAGTTCCTAGAGTTGCAGGATACATCCAGCTAAACGAAGAAGGAGTTGATACTGAAACATCCATTTGTTCTAAAGCTGGTCTAGCTATAGTTTTACTTGCTGCAAACTTAATGACTCTATTTTCAGCATGCTCAAAAGTTACGTTTAAACTTGGTAAAACATAGTCGTTTGAACCCATACCAGTATAAGTCGCAGGCCCTGTCAATAAACCAACTTTATCCCCGTATGAGAATGCTCCTAGACTCCAAACAGTGTTAGTTGGAACAGTTGTATCAGCAGATGAAGTTCTATCTTCTTCTTCGTATCTAATACCTAACTGAGCTCTAAGCTCTTGCCCTGCAGCAGTAACCGTTTCAAAGTTAAAGTTTACAAAGAAAGCTTCTAATTCTTCTTTTATAAGTGAAATTGAATCTCTATCACCATAACAACCTTCAAGCTGACCCCAGTTTGAGGTTGGTGTGTCGTATATACTAATTGCTCTTAGACCATTAGGATTGCCATCTGCATCAAATGCATCATTTCTATAGCATGATGATGGCCAGTCTGAAGCAGGTCCATATGCATTCCACCATGAACCATCACCAGTATTAAGGTCACCCATAAAACCAGCTCTACCAAACCAGTAGAACAAATCCTCTTGACTCATATCAAAGTAATAGAAGTTTCCAGCAGAACCTAAGAAACCTGGAAGAGATACTTTTGTAAAAACATCATCAGGCATCATTGCATATGTCATGTTGACTGGATCACCGTCAGCAATATGTCCTGTTCTTACATAGTTGAACCATTTTTGACTATTGAATGTAGTTTCTTGAGTTGAATAACCGAAATCGATAGATGTTAATGATTCCATAAACATACCCTCGTTGTTATCCCATTTTCCAATTAATTGGAATTGGTCAAGTTCACTTTTTCTTTCTTGATAGTTTACATAAGCTTCTCTTGGACCTATGTCACTAGCATCAAATTCTGTAGCTCCTGTATCAGCACCTTGGAAGTTTTTATCAACTTCCCACTGCAAGTTACCGTTTACAGATTGAGTAAAGTCAAACGATCTGTTTCTAAAACAAGCTGATGCTTCGTTTACAGGATACCAGTCCCAAGCAGCCCAGCAACCATTACCAAATGTCGCACTACTTGTAGCGCTACCACCAGGGTTGCCTTTATAACCAGCAGATGAGTCATGATAATCAGCAGTCAAAGTAAAATTATCTGTTAGTCTAAATTCAAGGTTTAAGCCAACTGATTTGTTATTTGTATCATCATTAGCCCATTTAAAATTATTGTTGAATATTCCACCGTTAAAGTAAGTACCATTAACAAAAGCACTTGTAACAGCTCCGTTTTGATTAACTGTCATGGCAGTCGTATCCCAACCAGATAACCATGAACCTGCTTCAACGCCATATTGGTTTGCATTAACTGATGAAATTGTGTAATCGAGGGTAGCAGTTACTATACCTTGTTCCCATTGAAGGGTGGTTTGAAGATTTTCTCTTGTTCTTTCATTATCCATATTTTTGTATAAAAGACCGCTTGGATAAAAGAAAGCACCGTCAGCTCTTGCGTTGTTATTGGTTACAACAGCATTACCAGGAACATTATTTTGTAAAGGACTTGGCAACCATGTAATCTCATTTGTTCCTGATTCTCTATTGTGCATTACGTGATGTGAGCCAGATACTGAGAAACCCCATTTTGCATCATCACCTACTTCACCGTTTCTTAAAAAGACAACATCAACTTCAGGAGTATAGTCGTCACCTTTCTCAACTGATGAGTGATTCATAGCTCTTACTGATATACCGCCACCATTTTTGCCATCGATAGGCTTAGTTGTAACCATGTTAATGGTTGCACCAAGACCACCAGTAGGAAGAATAGCGTTAGCTGATTTGTACACTTCAACAGCTGCAACACCAGATGATGAAATATCACCAAAATCAAATGATCTTCCACCAACCCATAAAGGTGGAACAGTAGGCATTGATCTACCATTTAATGTAACAAGGTTGAACTCAGGTCCCAAACCTCTAATAGTTACAGATGTACTTTCACCGTTATCTCTGTTTGTAGTAACACCA
>CBFHIO010000089.1:0-2069 GCA_965656035.1 Gammaproteobacteria bacterium
CATGAGAGAGAAACTCGAGGCATTTGATTATCAAGAAATAAATACCCCATTAGTTGTAGATAGAAAGCTTTGGGAAGCTTCAGGTCATTGGGATAAGTATAGAGAAAATATGTTTATTACTGAGATAGATGAAGAGCATGCTAATGAAAAAAGGACTAATGCATTAAAGCCAATGAATTGTCCTTGTCACGTTCAAGTGTACAACCAAGGATTAAAGTCCTATAGAGATTTACCCATACGTTATGCTGAATTTGGTTCTTGTCATCGCTATGAAGCGTCAGGAACTATGCATGGGCTAATGCGTGTAAGAGGTTTTACTCAAGACGATGGTCACATTTTTTGTACCGAAGAACAAATCGAGACCGAAACAAAACTTTTTATAGAACTTCTCTCAAATACTTACAAAGATTTAGGATTTGAAAAATTTGATATTAAGCTTTCAACACGTCCAGAAATAAGAGTTGGCTCTGATGAGGTTTGGGATAAGGCAGAGAGTGCGCTTGAATCAGCCATCAAAAAATTAGAACTTCCATACAAAATAGAAGAGGGTGATGGCGCTTTTTATGGCCCCAAATTAGATTTCGTCTTAACCGATGCCATTGGCAGAGAATGGCAGTGCGGTACTTTTCAAGCCGATTTCAATTTACCTGAAAGGCTTGACGCAGAATACGTTGGTGAAGATGGTCAAAAGCATCGCCCAGTAATGATTCATAGAGCTGTATTAGGATCATTTGAAAGGTTTATAGGCGTATTAATAGAGAATTATTCAGGAAAGTTGCCTTTTTGGTTAGCCCCGGTTCAAGTTGCTGTGGCAACAATTATTTCTGATGTTAATGATTATGCTGCAGAAATAGTAAATAAATTAGAGAACTTAGGTGTTAGATGTCTTGAAGATTACAGAAATGAAAAGATTAGCTATAAAGTGCGCGAACACAGCGCTGCTAAGGTTCCAGTAATTATAGCTTTAGGGCAAAGAGAAAAAGAATCACAAACTGTTTCTGTAAGGCGCATTGGTAGTGACAAGACGGTAAGCATGAGTTTAGAGGAGGCGCTGAGTACTTTATCTTCAGAAAATTCTATTCCAAGCTAAAATGATGCTCAGGAAAATATTTATAGCTCCGATAAGGTTTTATAGGTACTTTATTTCTCCATTATTTCCACCTTCATGTAGGTTCACTCCTACATGTTCTCAATATGCTATCGAGTCAATCGAAGAGTTTGGTATTTTTAAAGGTTCCTATCTCGCTCTAGTAAGATTATCTAAATGCCATCCTTGGACATAGACATAAATAGTATTAGCTTATAAAGAAACGTAAATATATATGATAAATCTAAGGGTTTGCGTGGTTTAAGTTTTTGATTAAAAAATAATAAATAAGTTGCAAATATAACAAATCTAGCCTAACCTAATCCTATAATTTTATATTTATAGGGGTATTAAATGTCTAAATTAAATGTACTTATTAGAAATACAATGCTTTCATGCTTTGTTATTTTCTCATTTGCTGTTTCTGCACAAGAAATAGAAGAGGTTGTTGTTACAGCAACTAAGAAAGAAGAATCAATCCAAGACTTAGCACTTTCAATTGAGGCTTTATCCGCAGAATCACTAGATGTGAATCAAATTTATGATGTATCTGATCTAGCTGAGGTAACTCCTGGTTTAGAAACATCAAAGGTAATTGGTTCTGGATCTGGATGGACTATTAGAGGTATGGGTTCGTTTGGTATTGGTGCAGGTGTTATATCTTCTGTTGTAACAGCTGTCAATGGACACAGCGTCAATGATAGTGTAGTTGCAGATACAGGTTTTTTTGATTTAGAAAGAGTTGAGGTATTAAAAGGACCTCAAGGTACTCTTTATGGCAGAAATGCTGCTAATGGTGTTATCAACCTTATTACTGCCAGACCAACGAGCGAGTTTGGCGGCGACTACAGTGTCGAAGTTGGTAAATTTGGACAAATCAAGACTACCGCTGTAGTAAATATGCCTTTTTCTGAATCGCTCAGAACAAGGCTTGCTGTTTTATCAAACAAAAGAGACGGTATGGTCACAAATACTGTAACAG
>CBFHIO010000090.1:0-1995 GCA_965656035.1 Gammaproteobacteria bacterium
ATTTAAAGCATTAGCTGTAGATATAGGATCCTCTCCGCTTAAAAAGCCACTGATTTCTATATCTTCATTTAAAAGCGAGCCTATGATTACCGCTCTTTGGGAAATAGATTTATCACCTGGACACAAAACTTCGCCTGAAATTGAAGGGGTATATTGTGCAACTAAATTCAAAACGTATCTTCTTTATATTTTTTGATTTCTTCAAGTTCGTTTTTAAGAATGTCCGAATGAGAAAATGAGCTTGGTATTTCTTTAATTTTTGTTATTAATTCTAATAAATTATTTATTGATAATTGAAAGCTGGCTAATGATTTAATAATATTTTTTTCATTAAGCTCAAATATATCTTTCCACATTTCAGGATTAGATCCGCTTAGCCTTATAAATTCTTTAAGTCCCCCGCCCGCATTATCACCTACGTCTTTTTCAGCCAATCTAATAGAATCAATAAGTGCATATGAAATCAAATGAGGCAAATGGCTTGTCATGGCAAATAGAAGATCGTGCTCTTTGACAGACATTTCACTTACTCTCATTGAAAGCGCATACTGCCAGAAATTTTTTATCTTGCTCAGGTGGACTTCATTTACATTGTAAGGATTACAAATGATTGTCTTTTTATTCAGAAATAGTTCTTCGTCTATACCGTCAATACCAGACTTATCTGAACCCGCTATGGGATGAGAGAAGATTATATTATTAGGAGAGTCAAAATTAAGTTGATTTTTAACACTTGAAGTTTCAGTAATTGTTATTTCTGTGTTCCATAAATTCTTTAACTCAGAAATCACGACCTGGGTTGATCTAGGAGAAACAGCAACAATTAATATATCTACCTTTCCTGCTAAACTTTTATCATTTATTTCTTTTAGAGATTCAAATGAATTATCTATGATGTTTTTATTTAATGCTTCCTCTAGGCTATTCTTATCTTTATCAAAGCCGTGAACCACTAACCCTTTATTTTTTGCAGCTTTTGCAAGAGAAGATCCAATTAAACCTAGACCAATTACTAATATTTCCTTAGCTGGATTGCTCATCAAATAAGCTCCTTTAATTTTTTTAGAAAATATAAGTTTTCGTCTTCTGTTCCAACTGTTACACGGATGTATTCAGGCATATCATACAATGCTATAGGTCTTACAATGACTCCTTGCTTCATCAATTCAGTAAATAATTTTTGAGCATTAAAATTACCTTTAAAAGAAATAAAATTTCCTTGCGATGGTATACACTCCATTCCTAAATCGGTAAGTTCTTTAAATAAAAATTCTCGTTGTAGATAATTTAATTCAATGCTTTTTGCAATATGTTCTTTGTCCAAAATAGCATTACATGCTGCCTCTTGAGCAATAGCATTAGAATTAAAAGGTTGTCTAATTTTATTTAAAACATCAATCAAGCCCTTGCTTGCAAGACCATAACCAATTCTCAAACTTGCAAGACCTTGTATTTTTGAGAATGTTTTTGTAATTAATAAATTTTGATATTTATCTAGCAGTTCATTAATTTTTACATAATCATCAGCTTTAACGTATTCAAAATATGCTAAATCAAGTATTACTAAGATTGAAGAAGGTATCTTTTCCATCAATGATTTAAATTCTGAATGAGAGTTATATGTGCCTGTTGGATTGTTTGGGTTGGCAACAAAACACACTCTAGTATTCTCTTTAACAACTGAGGGAAATCCATCTAAGTCATGCTTCCAATCTTTTGCTGGAACTTCAATTATTTCTGATCCACATGCTTTGGTCACTATTTTATATACTGCAAATGCATGCTTAGACATAACCGCGCTTGATTCTTTATTGAGAAATGCTCTTGCAGCAAGTTCTAATATTTCATTAGATCCGTTACCAACAATAATATTTTCAGCACCAACCGATTCATGATCTGCAATTAGAGATTTAAGTTTTTTAGAATCGCCATCAGGATATAAATGCAAATCATTATTTGAAGTTAGTGCTTCAATTGCTTTTGGAGATGGGCCTA
>CBFHIO010000091.1:0-1782 GCA_965656035.1 Gammaproteobacteria bacterium
GCATAAGAAATGAAGTAAATATTCCCCTTTTAACGTATTTCATAATAAACTCCTCCTTTATAAAATGTTACATTTGTGTGACATTATTTACATTAATGTTACATTTATGTCACATAAATGTCAAATAGTGTAGAAATTAATTATGAACACTAATTTATATATTTTTTATAAATAATCTGCAAAGATAAGAGTATGAACTCTTTAAATATTATATTTCCAGATCAGCTATCTCTTAAAAATGAAGCTTTAAAAACTTCTTCTGATAAGGATCTTTTATTATTTTATGAACCTCACGATTCCTTTTATGAGATATCTCATCACAAACACAAGCTTGTCTTTCAAATAAGTGCATTAAGGCATTTAATAAATAAGCATGACCATAAAAATATAAAGCATGAAAAGATCTCTAAAAAATCACCTAAGTTAATTGAATATCTAAGAGGGATACGCAAAGAGGTGCACTTTTCAACTGTAAATGTTGCAAGGCCTAGCGATTTTAAAACTTTAAAAGACTTAATGTATTTTTGCCAATCATCAAATGTAGAACTGAATTTATATGATGATAAAAATTTCATTACCTCACCCTCAGATTACCAGTACTGGGCTAAAGATAAAAAATCAACAACTCAAGAGTTTTACTATAGGTGGTTGCGAAAAAGAAATAGCATTCTGATGGATGATGCAAAACCTACTGGTGGTAGCTGGAATTATGATAAAGAAAATCGTCAAGGTATTTCAAAATTAAAGTCACCTATTCCTGAAAGATCAAAAATAACAACCGATCAAATCACATTAGAGGTAATGATTGAAGTTGAAGAAATATTTGTTAACTCTTTAGGAGATTTAGAGAGTTTTAATTGGGCTGTTACTCACAAGGATGCTTCCAAAGCATTCAATGATTTTTTAAATAGCTATTTAGAAAACTATGGCACATTTCAAGATGCTATAAATAAAGAAAATGCATTCATGTTTCATTCACTTCTTTCTCCCTATTTTAATGCCGGGCTTCTAGATCCTTTAAATTGCATTAAGATCGTTGAAAAAAAATATCATGAATCAAATGGATCAATACCTCTAAATTCTGTAGAGGGTTTTATTCGTCAGGTTCTAGGATGGAGAGAGTTTATTATGGGTGTTTATTGGGATAATATGCCTCAGTACCAACAGCAGAATTTTTGGAATCATAAAAAAGGTCTGGCTGAATCTTGGTATACAGGAGAAACAGGTATTCCACCTCTTGACGGAGCAATAAAAGAATCAATTGATCTTGGTTACACACATCATATTAATAGATTGATGATAATCTCTAACTTGATGAATTTATCCGGCGTTGATCCAAACATTATTTATAAATGGTTTATGGAAATGTATGTAGATACAGCTGATTGGGTGATGGTTCCAAATGTTTATGGTATGGGAACATTTGCGGACGGCGGTATTTTTTCAACAAAACCCTATATTTGCGGATCAAGCTACATGCTAAGAATGTCAAATTATAAAAAAGGTGATTGGTGTGATGTTGTAGATGGGCTTTACTGGAGTTTTATTGAAAAGAATATTAACTTTTTTAAGGCAAGCCCTCGTTTATCCCTAATGGCAAATGCCTTGAACAAAATTGCCCCGGAAAGAAAAAAATTAATTACAGAAAGAGCTCAAGAATTTTTATCAAAGAATACAAATTAATTAATATTTTCTATGTCTCTTAAAAGAAGATTAGCAGCATAAGGTGTTACTTTTTTAAAATCATGGTCTACCCTATCAAGAACTCTGTAATTCCATCTC
>CBFHIO010000092.1:0-1771 GCA_965656035.1 Gammaproteobacteria bacterium
TTACTAAGAGCGCTGTAAAGAAATTAAAACCAATTGTTGGCATAAATGGCAACAAGATACTAAAAATTAAAAATAATATTGACCCATAAAAAATAGTAGTAAAAATTTTTGTGATAATAGAAGTTTTAGCTACTTTTAATTTTTCAGATAGCTTTCCATATGCTATCAAGCTGCCTGTAAAAGTAACGCCTCCAATATATATAGTTACCATTACCAATAGATACTGGAAATAATTGTCTGGAATAGAGTTATATTCAGACCAAGCAATTAGGAAAGTTGCTAGTCCACCAAAACCATTAAATAAGGCTACCATTTCTGGTATAGAAGTCATTTTCACTTTTAATGCTATCGTTGAGCCAATAATAGCCCCAACTAAAATACCACCAAGTAATATGACTGGATCAACTATAAAAATAATAGTTGCTAAAACAGCAATAAACATTGCAAAAGCAGATAGCAAGTTACCTTTTACAGCAGTATCTTCTTTTCCAAGCATTTTAATGCCCGATATAAAAAGAATAGAAGCAACAATATAAATAATATTTTGTATTGCAGTTATATCTTCAAAAATACTCATAACTATTTTTTCTTAAACATTTTTAGCATTCTGTTAGTTACAAGATATCCCCCAAATACATTAATTGAAGCGAAAAGGACGGCTAAAAAAGCTATCGCACTTTGAAGGTTTGAATCTGTTGACAAGATTAAAGCTCCCACCAATGCAATACCTGAAATAGCGTTTGCTCCTGACATTAGAGGGGTATGAAGAGTACTTGGTACTTTTGATATTAGCTCTAAACCTAAATAAATAGAAAGAATAAGAACGAAACCTAATAAGACATATATTTCCATATTACAGGAACCTCTCATTTAAAATTTTACTATTAAATACAATGACACTACTTTTTATAATCTCGTCATCAAAATCAAAGTTGATTGAGCTATCCTCTTTGTTAAAAAAATCTGTAATCCAATGATTAAAATTATTTGATAGTGCCAAGGATGCATGATTTGAAACCGAAGATGCAAGATTAGAAATACCAATAATTTTTACACCATTTTTAATTACAATCTCATCAGCCACAGATCCTTCAACATTACCACCGGATTCAACAGCCATATCAAAAATTACACTACCGGGCTTCATTTTTTCTATCGTAACAGTATCAATCAATTTTGGTGCTGGTCTTCCAAATAATTGTGCAGTTGTAATAACAATATCAGACCTAGCACAAACATCAGCTTGCAGATCTTTTTGTTTTTGAACCTGTTCTGGTGTTAGCTCTTTTGCATAGCCTTGATCTGTCTGACCTGTTTCTCCAAGATCAATTTTTACAAATTTAGCTCCTAAAGATTGGACTTGTTCTTCTACAACAGCTCTAGTATCAAAAGCATCTACTCTAGCACCAAGTCTTTTAGCTGTTGCAATGGCTTGCAGGCCAGCAACACCAACGCCAATTACAAATACTCTTGCTGGCTTTAAAGTACCAGCAGCCGTCATCATCATTGGTAGAGCAGTAGATAAATGTTTAGCTGATTCAATCACTGCAGCATAACCTGCAAGATTAGCTTGAGAGCTGAGCACATCCATTTTCTGTGCTCTGGTAATTCTTGGAATAAACTCCATGCTAACTAAATTAATATTATTTGTTGCACAGGCATTAATCAGCTCTTGATTAGAAAATGGGCTGACCATCCCTATTAATGTTGAGCCTTTTTTCATAGATGATATTTCTTCCACTGAAATTGGTTGATTGGTAATTAGCAAGTC
>CBFHIO010000093.1:0-1737 GCA_965656035.1 Gammaproteobacteria bacterium
TGATCTATCAGACATAACACCTTCCTCTAATGATGCTAGTGCAGGATATGCTACAAATTCATTTAAAGTGGTTTTTAATCCTAATAACTCCCCAGCAATAACTGCCTCGGCCCATGGAATTCCCATTAGCCATGTTATGGGAGCGAATAAGTATCCCAATATCATCTCTATAGACAGATTGATACCAAAATAGCCACCGAGTAAAGAAAGAAAAGCATTGGCTATATATACTAATGCTATTACAGCTATTAAAATTCCTGCAACGCTAACAGCTATGTTTGATCCCTGTGACGTTCCGGTTGTTATAGCATCCATAGCGCTGTTATATACTTTTGTATTTGAACTTTCAGCTGAATCTGTAATTTCATTTGATGGGATCATGATATTTGCATACATGATTGCTGCAGGCACCGATAGCACAGAAGCTGTAAGAAAATGCTGAATTAAATTAACAGAAGCAAATTGAACTTCAAGTATTGAGATAAGAGCTACCATTACAGAACCAGCAACAGTAGCCATTCCAGCTGTCATAAGTATTAGCAATTCTTTATTAGACAATCTGCTTACATAGGGCTTAATAAGCAAGGGAGCTTCAACTTGTCCAATAAAAACATTCGCTGCAGCACCTAAGCCAACAGGACCGCCGATATTAAAAAGTTTTTGACATGCTTTAGAGATCAAGTTAACAATTAGTGGAAGAACACCCCAATACCAAAGTATTGCTGATACACAAGACATAACAATTATGTAAGGCAAAACACCAAAAGCAAATGTTTCTAATAAAGATCTATAAACTGACTCATTATCAGAGGGTGGATATCCAAATACAAAACTAGCACCTTCAACAGTTGCATTTTGTAAAATAGTGACACCACTTCCTAGTAATTCAAAAAAGGCAATTATAAAAGGAACCTTTAGAAGTATTGCTGCTAAGATTAATTGAGAGATTATTCCATAAAAAATATATCTTAAATTAATAATTTTATAATTATTTGAAAACGGTATTGCTAAAAGAATTAGTCCTATAAAACCTGCAAGGATATGAAGAAAACTTATGGCTGACATTATTTTAGTATAGCTTAATTGCTTTTAATCTTTCATCTAAAAAATCATGAGCTAGAACACCCAAATCATCTTCTCGAAAAATTGACTTTAAATTAGTATCTGGGGATGGGTGTAAGAAAAAAGGAATACTATATCTAGACTTTATTTCATCAGCTTTATATTTGACCACTCTATGAAGAGTGCTCTTTAATTTTTTGTCCGTGATTAGTTGCATCATATCACCTATATTACAAACAATATCTTCATAAGATGAACTTACTGGTATCCAGTCACCAGACTTATCTTTTACCTCTAGGCCAGGTTCATTAGCACCAATTAATAGAGTTATTAAATTGATATCGGCGTGTTCTCTAGCTCTAAACATATTTACATTATTAGATGGCGGATAATGGATCAATCGCAACAAAGAGTTACCCTTACTTGTAAATTTATGAAAGTAGTTATCAGGTAGGCCTAGCGTGATACTAATTGATTCTAACAACTTCATTCCTAAAGAATTCATCTGAGTAAACAATTCATCAAAAACATTATTAAAATTATCTACTTCATTAACTTGAACATTTCTCATAATTCTTGAGTCATAAGTGGAATCTATAACTGGTCCGTGATGCCAAAATTCTTTTAGATCAGGAACTGTTTCACCCAAAGCCGTTTCTTTACCGAACGGAGTAT
>CBFHIO010000094.1:0-1700 GCA_965656035.1 Gammaproteobacteria bacterium
CAAAAAGAATTGGTAGAAATCCAAAAACAAAAGAAGAATACGAGATCAGAGCTCGAAAAAAACTTTCATTTAAAGCATCTAACAAGATTAAATCTTTATTGAATTAGATGTTTGGTCGGGATGGCCGGATTTGAACCGACGACCACTACACCCCCAGTGTAGTGCGCTACCAGACTGCGCTACATCCCGTTTTTTGTAGATTATATAATCACATATTATTATAATTCGTTATGAATAAATTTTTTTCTTATATATTTTGTTTTTCAATATTTGTATCTGGATGCTTACATTCTGATGAGCATTCAGATTATATCAGTACCACTTCTGGGTATATCAAAGGGTATAGCAAAAATAAAGTTATGCATTATGACGACATACCATATGCAAAACCACCAATCGGTTCTTTACGCTGGAAGGCTCCTAGAGAGATTAATGATCGAGACAAAATTCTGCAAAGCAAAATAGGAAATCATTGCATTCAAGAGCCATCATCAATGGGAGGCGCTCCTGGTAAGGGAATAATAACCGGAACAGAAGATTGTTTATATTTAGATATTAAAACACCAATAACAAATCACTCAAAATTATTACCAGTTATGTTTTGGATTCATGGAGGAGGAAACACCTCTGGATTGAAAGATATCTATGACTTTTCAAAAATGGTTAAAAGGCATGATGTAATTGTTGTAACAATTAATTATAGGCTAGGTGCTTTTGGTTGGTTTACTCATCCGGCAATACAAAGCGATCAGGATGGCATAGACAAAACTTCAAATTTTGGCACACTTGACATAATCCAAGCACTTAAATGGGTCAAAAATAATATAGATTCATTTGGAGGCGATCCCAACAATGTTACTATTTTTGGAGAATCTGCCGGTGGTCACAATGTTCTTTCTTTGCTAGTTGCTCCTCAAGCCAAAGGACTATTTCACAAAGCTATTTCACAATCAGGTTACACAACATCTGTATCCAAGGATCACGCTTATTTAACAGAAGAAGATAACCCAATCTACAAACATACAAGTAATGAGGTTGTAAAAAGGCTCGTTCCAAATTCAGATAAAATTACTTTATTTGAATTAAAAGAAAAATTATATTCATTATCTTCAAAAGATTTTTTTAGCGAATATTCTGATTCATCTAATCTTGAAATGCCCCTTTTGACCAATGACGATATTGTCATTCCTGAGACAGGCTTAGAAAATGCACTCAAAAATAACAGACATACAAATAATATACCTCTAATCGCTGGTTCTAATAGAGATGAAGTTAAATTATGGCTTGCAGCTGCAGAGTATTTTGTTGATTTAGATTATTCTTTATTTGGTTCAATCACAGGTATTCCAAGGGTTAAGCTAAAAAACGAGGATGGATTCGAAGCATTCAATTTTTATAGAAGTGAGGCATGGAAAATTCGTGGTGTTATTGAACCTCTTTCAGCTTTAAATGATTCTGGTAATTCAAATACTTTTGCTTATAGGTATGACTGGGATGACCATAGAAAATTTTTTATTGCCAATTTTAAGAAACTAATTGGGGCATCCCATGGAACTGAAATTCCACTTTTAACTGGCAATAATGATCTTGTGGGCGATTATGGATTTTTAATTTATCCATCAGGCCCTTCAAAAAGATTTTTGTCCAAAAATATGATGCTTTTATGGTCTAATTTTGCAAAAAATGGAAGTCCAGGAGCA
>CBFHIO010000095.1:0-1645 GCA_965656035.1 Gammaproteobacteria bacterium
GCTGGTTTAATAGCAAAAAAATCAAATTTATTGATAAAAAATGTTGGACTTAATCCAACCAGATGCGGATTAATAACTGTATTAAGGTCGATGGGAGCAAAAATAGAAATACAGAATGAACGCCTCATATGTAATGAAGAGGTTGGAGATATTCAGGTTGTCTCATCAGAGCTTTATGGTATTACTATAAATGGAGATATTATTCCTAATATAATTGATGAAATTCCAATTCTAAGCATTGCAGCATCCTTTGCCAATGGAGAAACGTTAATTACTGATGCAGAAGAATTAAGAGTTAAAGAGTCTGATAGACTTCAAGCAATATCAGATGGACTACAAAAAATTAATATACATCATGAGTTATTCCATGATGGGATTAAAATTATTGGTTCTTCTGAAGACATACCTTTAATGGCTGAAATTGATTCCCATGGTGATCATAGAATTGCCATGAGTTTTCTTATTGCCAGCTTACGATCTAAGAGGGGAATTTGCGTTGAGAACTGTAAAAATATCTTAACTTCATTTCCTAATTTTGTTGAAACGATGAGCTCACTAGGTGTCGTAATAAATGAAAGATAACATTGTTACTATTGACGGACCATCCGCTTCAGGAAAAGGGACTCTAGCAAGAAATATTGCAAAACATTTAGGTTTTGAAATTCTCGATAGTGGTTTGCTATACCGAGTTTATGCTTATTTATTTGATTGCGGAATTGGTCATTCCAAGATAGCAGAAACTATAAACCAAGATATAGTCTTTAAGTCTAACGATACCGGAGTTTTTGTTTACAAAGAGAATATAGATATTACTAATGAATTAAGAAAAGAATCTACAGCTAAGGCAGCCTCTAAAATTAGTGCACTTCCAATAACAAGAGAAAATCTTCTGTTACTGCAACGAGGCTTTTATTTATCAAAAGGACTTGTAGCTGATGGAAGAGATATGGGCACAGTAGTATTTCCTAATGCTAAGTTAAAAATTTTTCTAAATGCTTCACCTGAAATAAGAGCAAAAAGAAGACAATTAGAGTTGCAGAATCGAGGTCAAGAAGTTAATATGCTCGCTCTGATTGAGGACATTAAGCAAAGAGACTTAAAGGATAAGACTAGAAAGTTATCACCTTTAATTCCAGCAGAAGATTCAATTATAATTGATTCATCTGAAATGACCCCTGAAGAAGTACTGAGTTTTACTAAAAAGCTCACAAAAAAGGAATTTAATAAATGACAGAATCATTTGCCGCTTTGCTTGATGAAAGCTTAAGCACTTTAGATATGCAACCTGGATCAATAGTATCCGGAGTTGTGTTAGATGTAGATAACGACTGGGTAACAGTCCATGTAGGTTTAAAATCAGAAGGGGTCGTACCTCTTGATGAATTCAGAAATAACGAGGGAGAAGTTAACATATCTGTTGGTGATGAGGTTCAAGTTGCCTTAGAAGCTGTCGAAGATGGATACGGAGAAACAAGAATTTCTCGTGAAAAAGCAAGAAAAATAACCACTTGGAAAATGCTTGAAGAAGCTCTAGAAACTGGAGAGTTTGTTACTGGTAAAATTCATAATAGAGTTAAAGGTGGATTTGCTGTTGAGGTAGAGGTAGTAAAAGCATTTTTACCTGGTTCTCTTGTTGATGTCAGGC
>CBFHIO010000096.1:0-1598 GCA_965656035.1 Gammaproteobacteria bacterium
ACCAGTAATATCATGATATGTAATATCTTCTGCAACAACATCAGCACTTGATGATGGTGTTCTATAAGCGTCTACGGTTTCATCAAGAAATCTAACATTCCATGACAGAGAAAGATTTTCATTAGAAACAGTGGCTGTTAACCAATATCTAAGTTCAGGATATACTCCACCGGCATTAGCAGTTCCAACTGCGTCACCTGATGATGCTCCACCAAAGCTAGAAACATACTCATCGTGAACCATAGCAGACCAATCAACATTAAGTTGGTTGAAGCCAGCCATAGAAATATCTTGCGTATAACCAACATTTAGATCCCAACCAGATGAATCTGTGTTACCTAAATTACCGTACTCCACATATGCATCACCTGCATATCCAAAGTAGTTGAAAGGATCGAAAAGATCACAAGCTGCAGCAGATAAACTTGCTCCTGAAGCAAGACAATCTCTAAATAAGTAATTGATATCTGGGTATCCTATCAAGTTTTCGATCTCAATTGACCAATAATCAGCAGAAGCTGACCATGCTCCACTTTGATACACAACACCTAAATTTAAATTTGTTGACTCTTCAGGTTCCAAGTTACCATTTGCAGAAAACTCAACATATGACTGCCACGCAAAACCATATTCACCAGCATCAGATACATCAAAGTCTGCTGCAAGACAACCGTCATAAGTTGCCTGACTGATTTCACCAGCATCAAGCCTTCTTTGTCCAAACTCACAAGGCGAATCAACAACAGGGAAATCTGCACTAGTGGTAGTATTTAATTCACTAACTGTTGGTGCTCTAAAACCAGTACCATAAGTACCTCTAAGTCTAAGCGTATCACTGAGGACATAGTCTGCACCTACTTTATAAGTTGTAGAACTGCCTACTGTGTCATAATCAGAGTATCTTAGTGATGCATCAACAGATAAAGAATCTGAAACTTGAGTATAAATCTCACCAAATAGTTCCTGAACATTAAAGCCACCTGAAAGAGGGCCTGAAGCACCACCGGTAGTTAATCCTTCGGACAAGAACTCATCAGGTTTATATTCACCACTTTCTGATCTTTTTTCATAACCAACATAATATTGAGTTGATTCACTTAAAGAGCCAGTAGCGTTAAATCCATAAATTTCTAAATCATTAGTACTTTGATCTTTAAGAGAATTGGTTGACAAGAATGCCATTTGCTCAGGCGTAATTGAGCCAAACTCACTGAATGGATCTAAAACTCCTGGGCATGATGCATTAGCAGCACAAGCTACCGGATCTACAGCAATAGCCCATCTATCAAACCTGCCATAATTTCTTGTTTCATCTACTTCATTAGTTTCTCCATAGGTCATAAACACTTGCATGTCTATATCACCAACAGAAAAATTAAGACCTTGAGTAACTGTATATTGATCCATAGATTGCACAAATAATCTGCCTCCAGATTCTTCAAACCTTCTGTTGATTCTTACACCAACTCCACATACACCAGCATCATTTGAACAAGCAACACTACCAAAAGGGTTGTAAGGGTTGTTTGCAGGAACAAAAGTGTTGGATTTTATACCATTATTTGGTGTCTCTACATCACTTGATACTGTAAAAGATG
>CBFHIO010000097.1:0-1581 GCA_965656035.1 Gammaproteobacteria bacterium
TACAGGTATGGGTCTTGAAAGAATTGCTGCTGTAATGCAGGGAGTGAATTCAAATTATAAAACTGATTTATTTAAAGACTTAATCAGTGCATCTAACAGAGTTTTAGGTAACCAAGAAAGTGAATCTCATAAGGTTATATCTGATCATATTAGATCGGTGAGTTTTCTTATTGCTGACGGAGTACTTCCTGAAAATGAAGGAAGAGGATATGTGCTTAGAAGAATATTAAGAAGGGCGATTAGACACGGCTATAAGATGGGGGCAACTAAACCGTTTTTACATGAATTAGTTGATGATTTAGAAAAATTAATGAGCGAAGCGTACCCATTAATTAAAGAGAAAAAAGAACATATTGCACAAACAATTAAAGATGAAGAGGTTAAGTTTTTTGAGACTCTCGAAAAGGGTATTGATATTCTTGAGACAGCTATTTCTAAACTTGATAATGAAGTTATTCCTGGTGATATTGTATTTAAGCTTCATGATACCTTTGGATTTCCATTTGATCTGACTGCAGATATCGCAAGAGAAAAAGGCCTAACAATAGATGAAGACGGGTTTAACAAATCGATGGATCAACAAAAACAAACTTCAAAAGCAGGAAGTAGCTTTGTTTCTTCATTACCTGCAGCTGCTGGTGTAGAAGAAACAGAATTTCTTGGTTATGAAACACTTGAATCTGAATCTAAAGTTTTAGTCCTTTGGAAAGATCAAGATAGAGTTGATGAGGTCAGTGAATCTGATGAGGCATTTATTGCTTGTGAGAAGACCCCTTTTTATGCAGAGTCTGGAGGCCAAGTTGGTGATACAGGGAGGTTTATATCCGGTAACACAACTGGTACTATTTTAGATTGTAAAAAACAAGGAAAAGTGTTTTTACATAAGGCAATTATTGAGAAAGGATCTCTTAAAAAAGGTGATGTTATTAGTATGAGTGTTGAAAAAGATAAACGAGCAGCAATAGCTATCCATCATTCATCTACTCATTTGTTGCATGCAGCTCTTCGAGAGGTTCTTGGCGATCATGTTCAGCAAAAAGGCTCATTGGTTGATGAATCAAAACTTAGGTTTGATTTCTCACACCCAAAACCATTAACTAAAAATGAAATTTCGTCTATAGAAGAGATTGTAAATAGAGAATTATTAAGCAATGTTGAAGTTCAAACAGAAGTTATGAACCTTGATGATGCAATTAATTCAGGTGCCCAAGCATTATTTGGGGAAAAATATGAAGATGAGGTGAGAGTTTTAACAATGGGAGAGAAATCTTTTTCTGTTGAGCTTTGCGGCGGAACACATGTTGGTAGAACTGGAGATATTGGCGTTTTTGTTATTGTGAATCAATCAAGCGTAGCTTCTGGAGTTAGAAGAATTGAGGCTATTGGAGGCAAACAGGCTCTTGAATATATTAATGAAGTCCGCGGAGTTACTGATTCCTTGCAAAGTAAATTAAATGTTCCTGCTGAAGCTTTGTTAGAAAAAGTGGAAGCTTTAATTGAGGAAAATAAGAAGCTAAAAAAATCAGCAGGCTCTTTGTCACACTCTGTTAAAGTAATTTTTTCAGAAACTTATAATGTTAA
>CBFHIO010000098.1:0-1541 GCA_965656035.1 Gammaproteobacteria bacterium
CCCAATTTATCCCCCATGAAAAACCTAAAGGCCCATTCATATAACCGTAATCAAATTGACTATATTCAGATGGATTTGGTTCTGTTCTAAAATCGTTACAAGTTCCAGCGGATTGATCATAATCAGCACACCATACGAAATATGATTGAAATAATCCCTCATAAAAATCAGTATTATCTAAAACATCATCTGAAGCTATGACTGTTCCAGTTAAATCTATAGCTTTCGCAGTATAAATTTGCACTTCATTGTTTGATGGTCTGTTAAATGTAACGGTTTTTTGATTTTGTAATGCGGTTTGCTCCACACCATTTACATACCACTTAAGTGTGATTTTTGAAGTATCAAAATTTGCTAAAACCGTCATTTGCCAGCCAGCATTATTAGCAGTGAAGCCCACATCAACATCATCAAATGCATCATAAAAACCTTGATTTTGAATAGAGCCAATAGCAAAACCTTCAACATTTACTGCACCATATCCCCCACTGCTGCAGGAATCCATGATTGAACAGAATGTTGGTCTATAGTTATCAAATTCACCGTAATAGTTGCCCTCAAACATCCCAACCTTTGCACATGCAGGATTTTTACGAATAAAGTTACCCTCGGCGTCCCAGACGTTAGCAAGACAATTACAATCTAGACCATCGACGTACTCATCAGCATCTCTATCATAGATTCTGCCATCACTAGTGTTATAACAAACCTTAACATCTCTTCCTAAAACGTTTTGAAAATCATCGATATGGTGATTCCACTTAACTAAAGAAATTGTAGATTCAGTTGTTGTATTAACATTAAGATCGGCATAGGCGCTAACGTCTCTATCATCATCAGTTCTATACTCATCGCCCATTTCACCATGAGCATGACCGAGCTCATGCATAAGAGTCGTACTTGTTCTTTCTGGATCATTCTCTCTAACTGGTTGGATATTTCTATTGCCCAAATTTACACCCCTTCCATCAATTTTTGTAAGGGTTGATATTAAATGATCACGATAGCTATATTCTGGTAAAAAATCAGAAAATAAATCAGTATCCATTTCGCCTATGCAATAAATGTCCTCATCCCAGTCATAACAACCTGTTCTAACTCCAAACGGTGAAGTGCCGTCAGGATCAACAGGTTCGGCGGAAAGAATTGTGAAATAATTTGGGCTGAAAAATTCTGCAGCATCAGAATCATTTAACTTATTAACAGATGCTATTAAAGCTCTCCTATATAAATCAATATCAGACTCTCCATTCAATGAGTCTCCTACAAATAAATATGTTGTTCCAGCAAGCGAATTTGGGCCTCCGGAAAGATAATATATTTCATAATCTTTTGATGTTTTTGCACCACCGTCAAAACCATCTTCAGGATCATCGTCTTGTTGAATAGTTATCGTTCTTCGACTACCAGCAAACCATGATTCAAAAGAGATAGCATTAAAATCTATTCCATCTGAAGCTCTTATTTCAGCAGTGTATAGGCCACCATTTTGTAGGGCTGATAAATCAAAGGTTACATCACCATCTCCTTCAACAGTTGTT
>CBFHIO010000099.1:0-1458 GCA_965656035.1 Gammaproteobacteria bacterium
TGTGCCTAACTGATAACCAGTAAAAGCAGGTGTAAATTTTAAGTATTCATCAATACTTGCAACACCGCTTTCAAGAATTTCTTCTGCTGATATGATCTCTAACGGACTGGAAGATGCAAATTCATCTTTCTTTATCTTAGAGCCTGTTACGACTACCTCTTCAACATCAGATTCTTTGTCTTGAGCTGTAACAGCTAAAGTCATAAAAGAAAAACCCATGATCAAAGTAAGCAGGTATTTATTTGTTTTTAACATAATTTATCCTCGTCTACATTATTAGTATTAGTATTTTCTTGTCCATGTTACGTTCACGTAACGGATTTGTGAATTATTCCACAATCACGTGGTTATGTATAGAGATGTAAAGAATTTAATTTTTACTAATATAAAACGACAATCGACACTTGTTTATACAAAGTTATATATTAAGCTTTAGTTTTTTAAGAAATCATTTATCTTTCTATTATAATAATTTAATAGATTCATGTTAGTAATATGAGGGGAATTTCGAAATGCTATTAGAAGGTAAGAAAATATTAATCACAGGACTGGCAAATAAATACTCTATAGCAGCCGGGATAGCATCAGCCATGTTTAGAGAAGGAGCTGAGTTAGCCTTTACTTATCAAAATGAAAGACTTTTAAAGAATCTTGAGCCACTAGCAAAAGAATATGGCTCAGATATTTTAATAGAATGTGATGTTGCAAGTGACGAATCTATTGACAGATCCTTTGAAGAGCTTTCTAAAAGATGGAAAAATTTTGATGGATTTGTTCATTCAATTGGTTTTGCTCCATCTGATCAACTTGAGGGCAACTTTGTTGATGTGACTACCCGTGAAGGATTTAAAGTTGCTCATGATATAAGCTCATATAGTTTTACAGCTCTTGCAAAGGCATCCAAACCAATGCTAAATGACAGCTCTGCCCTCCTTACATTGACTTATTTAGGAGCGCTACAAACTATACCAAATTATAATGTTATGGGTCTGGCTAAAGCTAGCTTAGAAGCAAATACTAGATTTTTAGCTGCATCGATGGGGCGAGATAACATTAGAGTTAATGCTATATCAGCTGGACCAATAAAAACACTTGCTGCATCTGGTGTAAAAAACTTTAGAAAAATGCTTTCTCAACATTCATCAAGAGCACCTCTTGGAAGAACTGTAACAATTGAAGAGGTTGGAAATGTTGCAGCTTTTTTATGTTCAGATTATGCAAGCGGAGTAACTGGTGAAATAACCTATGTAGATGCTGGTTTTAATACTGCAGCAATGCCGTTGATTGAAAATTCAGAGTGATAAATTTTTACCTTCTTTTTAAAATTGTTGGTACCCATCTAATTGTCTATTAAATAACACAACATATGACAAACAAAGTTGTTGCAATCGGTGTTGGTAATATTAAGCAGCATGGTAACTTTCAAGATTTAGATGAGGCTTTAATCTTGATGGATAA
>CBFHIO010000100.1:0-1412 GCA_965656035.1 Gammaproteobacteria bacterium
CTGCAAAGACAGCTAGTTTTTGTGGGACCCAAGAGGTCTTTAATAAAAATTTTTGCACATACGGATTAGTTTCTGGAGTATTTTTTTCTGGTTTTCTTGCCACAACATTCACAGAGAAAAAAGCATTGTTCTTTTTTGTAAGCTCATTAAGATTAGTATCTATAAATTCAAAGAGTTCTTTTTTGTGTTTTCCATATCTTATGCTTGCACCAATAATTATTTGATCATATTTTTTTAAATCATCACTTGTAGCTTCGCTGATAGACATGATTTTTGATGGAGTATCGCTACTAAAAAACTCTCCAATTCTCGAGCAAATATTTTTTGTTTGGCCATCTGTCGATGAGTAAATAACAAGAGTTGATTTCATTTAATAAACTTAATTGGTGTTTAGATTATTATACTTTATGTTCTCAATTTTAATCTTTGATAAATAACCTAAGTCGTAATTTTAGATATAATGTAAGCATGAATCAAAACAATAGCTCAATAACTCTTACAAGCTCAGCATCAAAGAGAATTATGAGCGTACTAAGCAAAGAAAATTCATCGCAATTTAGGGTGTATGTTACTGGGGGAGGCTGTTCAGGCTTTCAGTATGGTTTTAAATTTGATGATGATCAGGCCTTTGATGACGACGTAATAGATTATGGAACTTTTAAGGTATTAATAGACTCTTTGTCTTATCCGTATTTATTTGGATCAACTTTAGATTTTGTTGAAGATCTTTCAGGCGCAAAGTTTGTTATAAATAATCCCAATGCCAAAACAACTTGTGGCTGTGGTGAATCTTTTACGGTTTAGCTTGAGTAATTGAGCCGAGCAAACCCTTATTAAATTTATTTTTTCCTAATTGAACTTTCAGAGCTTGATTGTGTATTCTTTTATACCCCATCCATGCAAAAGCCATAGATTCAATTGCCTGAGCGTCATAGCCATAAACATCAGATAATATAATTTGACTATTAAGTGTTGCTGCTAATCTTTCCATTAAAAATTTATTTTTTCCACCGCCACCACAAACTATGAACTCATCAAATGTGTGACTGTTGGTTTTTACAGATGTATCTATAGAAATAGCAGTAAACTCAACAAGAGTTGCTAATATGTTTTCAGGAGATTCTTTAAGAAATTGCTTCGACAGTAAATCTAAATTAAATAACTCTTTGCCAGTACTTTTAGGAAATTTTTGTTTAAAAAATTTGTGTGATAAAAGTTTTTTCAGTTCTTTTGAATTAACTTTACCTTTTGATGCAATTTTTCCGTCTTTATCAAATGACTTATTTAAATATTTTTGACAATAAGCATCCATAAGAGCATTTCCAGGACCAACATCCGAGCCCCAAAAATTGTTTTTATTTTTTATATACGAATAATTTGCGATTCCTCCAATATTAAGAATTATTTTAGAT
>CBFHIO010000101.1:0-1364 GCA_965656035.1 Gammaproteobacteria bacterium
AAACTTAATAGTTTTATGCACAGCATTACTATTCCAAGATAGG
The DNA here is from genome assembly GCA_965656035.1 of Gammaproteobacteria bacterium. GTDB lineage: Bacteria > Pseudomonadota > Gammaproteobacteria > Magnimaribacterales > D2472 > SCGC-AAA076-P13. The sequence continues at coordinate 44 of CBFHIO010000101.1, forward strand.
TAGTCAACATACCCGAGATTCTTAAAAAAGGATTGTAATCAAAAAAAGCAAAGCATATCGCATGAGCAATTCTGCCATAGGTAAAAATTAAGGATGCTATAAGCATATAATCGAAAGAAACAACTCCAACTAACTCAGAGACCAAAAGCAATAACAAATATAAGGGAGCATATTCTGAAAAGTTGCCATGAGCCCTAATATTTCTATTAAGCTTTTCTTCTGTGATTTCCTCATCCATTTTAAAGAATAATTTCATTACAGGACTGCCTCTCATATAACCCACCCGCATCGCAAGAAAGATATAAAAAAGAGAAAGAGTGCTTATAAAAATTGGCGTAAGAGATATATTCATAATTTTTTCCTAAAAAAGTTTATTTGAACAAGTAAAATTATTAATTATTATTTAAAATATAAAGCTAATATAATATAAACATGGACAATAAACTTAAAAAACTAATCGAAAAAGCACGTGAGTTAATTGAACCTATTTCGCCAATAGAAATCATAAAAAATATTGAAGACTACTACATTATCGATGTGCGTGAACCTGATGAGGTGGCAAAATCTGGTAAAGTTGTTGGCGCATTAAATATTCCAAAAGGAGTCATTGAAAATTCAATGAAGCTTGAGAATCAAGTTAAAGTTGATCAACCTATAGCAGTTTACTGTGAAAGTGGAAATAGAGCAGCTCTTGCTGGTAAATGTTTAATCGAAGCTGGATATACAAATATATATAACTTAGGCGGATTCAAGGATTGGGTTAAAGCTGGAGGTCAAATTGAATACGTTGCTTAGACAATTATTTGACCACAGCTCATCTACCTATACATATATTATTGGTTCAAGCAATGATGCATTAATTATCGACCCAGTTAAAGAAAACGTTTCTCAATATATTAATCTTTTAGAAGAGTTAGGACTTTCTTTAAAAATGGTCCTAGATACTCATGTTCATGCTGATCATGTTACTGGTTCGGGCCTATTACAACTTCAGAAAGGTTGTGAAGTAGGCTCGCCGATAGAATCAGCCGCTTGCTGTGGAAGTTTTTCTTTCAAGGACGGAACTATTTTGGAGGTAGGCGGAATTGAGTTTAAGTGTTTATTTACACCTGGTCATACCAATGACTCTTATTGTTTTTATTTTGAGAATCCTGGGTGGTTATTTACCGGTGATACGCTCTTAATTAGAGGAACAGGAAGAACAGATTTTCAAAACGGTTCTGCTGACAATCTTTATGACAGTTTGCATCAAAAATTGCTAACTTTACCCTCAAACACAATTGTTTATCCTGGACATGATTATAAAGGCATGTCTTCATCA
>CBFHIO010000102.1:0-1334 GCA_965656035.1 Gammaproteobacteria bacterium
TTGATCAAAAGTAAAATTGGACATAATTTTTGGATATTTACCAGCTTTGCCATATATGTCGTCGCCTCTTAAACTTTGTGCTAAAGATAAAATATTTGGCAGCTCTAGCGTTCCATCAATCATCGAATGTGATGCTAATATTTGTTCAATTAAGGTTGAACCAGCCCTAGGTAAGCCAAGAATAAAAATTGGATCTTTTGTATTGCTTCCGCCGTCTCCAAGATTTCTAAAAAAATCTTCATTACATACGTCTATTTGAGCTTGTAGTTCATCATTCATTCTTTCGATAGAATATTTGCTTTGATCTCTCTTTATCTCATTTCCTCTATTAAGATGATAAAAAGCTTCATTAAATTGACCTTTAGATTCAAGTGCTTGTGAGAGTGCAAAATGAAAATAAGCTTTCTCTTTAAGCGATAAATCAATTCTGTTTAGCTGACTATCTATTTTTTCAATCTCAGCATCATTAAATGAGTACGTCTTTAGGTTTGATAATGAGAAAAAGGCTTCTCCATGATCAGGTTTTATTTCATAGGCAGCTTTGTAACTTTCTATGGCTTCATTTGTTTTTCCTAGAGTTTTTTGCGCATGACCTCTGGATGTTAGAGCGCTAAAGTTATATGGATTCTTTTCAAGCAAGCTATTGAACAAATCTACTGCTTTCTCATGTTCACCATTTTGCATAAGCTCACTTCCTCTTTGAGCTTGATAAGCTATATTATTTGGAAACTGCTCACATAAGATATCTACCTGTTTCATGGTTTCGGCAAACTTTTGCTTTTTTCTTAGAACCATTGCATATTTCATTCTCAATTCACCGTCGTTTGGTTTAAATTCAACTGCTTTATTTAGCAAAGTTTCAGCATCATCAAAATAACCAAGTCTATTAGCAATCTCAGCTAGCTGAGACATTGCATATGTATGAGTAGGGTTTTTTTTAAGGAATTCTCTGCATCTTTTTTCAGCTATGCCTAACCGTCCCTCATTCATTATTTGGTCAATATAAAGCAATGCCGGCGGAAGAGATTTGTATTTATTTATCTGTTCTAAAGCATGATTTGAAGCAGGCTTATTTCCTTGTTTAGTGAAGTATTCATTTAGTCCCTGCCATGATGCAACCAATGCAGGATTAAGTTCACATGCTTGCCTGTAACTATTGATAGCTTTTTCATCATTATGTATAGATTTATTTAAATGACCTAATTCTTGATATGCTCGAGCCATATCTGGTGCAATTATCAATAATCTTTCAAGAAAATCATTTGCTTCCTTAACTTTATTTAAATATCTACAAGATACTGCAGATAAATAAAGAGCATCAATATTATTAGGGT
>CBFHIO010000103.1:0-337 GCA_965656035.1 Gammaproteobacteria bacterium
CAAAATTAGATCAATGTTGTTTATATTTCCTAATTTTGTATAACCAATTTTTTTTGCATCTAAATCATATGTATAAAAAAAGTGGTGTTTATACATATGATTTAGATGCAAAAAAAATTGGTTATACAAAATTAGGAAATATAAACAACATTGATCTTAGATCAGTGAATTTAGACGAGTTTGGCACCTATACATTTATTTTTGCTTCAAATAGAACCACTAGTACTTTGGACTTGTGGATATACGAAGATAAAGCAATGGATGCTTTAGCTAAATCAAAAAACTTTAATATTGAAAAAAATCCTTCCTTTAAAGGCAGTGCAAATATGATCGTATA
>CBFHIO010000103.1:347-1310 GCA_965656035.1 Gammaproteobacteria bacterium
TTGTGCTGGATATGATCAAGAGTTTGGTGTTATAGCTTTTATAACCGAAGACGAGGGCTCAAGAGTTCAGATGTGGTCTTATAGCGAGAGCGGCCTATCTTTATTAAAAACATTCAATAATGCAAATGCTGGTCAGTCAGAAGGTTGTGTTTATGATGATGAAAACAGAACTCTCTTTATCTCCGAAGAACAGGATAGGGGAATTCTCAGAGCATATAAAATAAACTCAAACTTAGATTTCTCCAATCCTACGATTATTGATTCAAGATCAGGAAACATTGATGATGATCCTGAAGGAGTTACCATCTATAAAACATCAACCAATGATGGTTTTATTTTACTTTCGTCTCAAGGGGATAACTCTTTTAATGTCTATAGTCGTACTGATCCTTATGACTATTTAGGTAGCTTTAAGATTGGGCACTCAGGAACGATTGATAATGTAAATGATACTGATGGCATTGATGTTGTAAGTACAAGACTTAATAATAAATATCCAAAAGGTTTGCTAGTAGTTCAAGACGGCACTAACGATGGAAAGAAAATAGTTAAAAGGCAAAATTTTAAATATGTTTCTTTTGAAGAAGTAATTAAAGCGTTAGAGCTCTAGTTTATTGATAAACTGAATTACATCATTTGATAGGTCTTTTGGCATTTCCATAGCTGCGAAATGACCGCCATCATATTCATTCCACTGTACAATATTATAAATTTTCTCAGCCCAGGCTCTTGGCGGAATCATGATATCTTTTTTAAAAAGCGCTCCAGCCATAGGCTGTTGTACAGAATTAAATGAAAAACCAAAGTCCCCATTTTCTTTGTAAAGTCTTGCTGAAGAGGTAATAGATTCTGTAAACCAGTAAAGAGATATTATGCTTAAAACTTCATCATTTGATATAACAAGATTATTATCATTACCATCAAACCAGCCATAAAATTTTTCACTTATCCATGCTGCAAGTC
>CBFHIO010000104.1:0-1289 GCA_965656035.1 Gammaproteobacteria bacterium
ATACTGAAAACATAATTGATCTTACAACTGGCGCACCACTGGTTGTGAAGTTGCTTGAAAGCTCACAAGGCAAAGGAGTTATTTTAGCTGAAACAAAAAAAGCTGCGTCCAGTGTGATAAGTGCATTTCAGAAATTAAATGCTCCTTTTATAGTGCAAGAATTTATAAAAGATGCCGATGGGTCTGATATAAGATTGTTTGTTATTGGCGGTAAGGTGGTAGCAAGCATGATGAGATCTTCCTCTGAAGATGATTTTCGCTCTAACCTTCACGCTGGTGGTAAGGCAACTAAAGTTAAAATTACGCAAGAAGAGAAAAAAATTGCTAAAAAAGCTGTAAAAGCTATGGGACTAAATGTTGCTGGAGTAGATATTTTACGCTCCAATAATGGCCCAAAAGTACTAGAAGTTAATAGCTCTCCAGGACTTCAGGGTATTGAGAATATAAACAATATAAATGTTGCTTCGTTAATTGTAGATTACCTTGAAAAAAGGCTTGGACTTTCTACGTTTGTAAAATAATTTGTTGGTGGAGCTACGCGGGATCGAACCGCGGACCTCTTGAATGCCATTCAAGCGCTCTCCCAGCTGAGCTATAGCCCCAAATTTTAGAATGCTATTATAAATATAAAACAAATTGTTTGTTGGGAAATCTTTTAATTGTTTGGTGGTAAATCGTAAGGTTGGTTTATAACAGGAGGAAGGTTTGAAGTAGTAAGATCAGTAAATTCGCTAGAATCTGAGAAATTATGAAAATCCTCATCAAGTAAAAATTCCATGTCGTCTTTAAAACGAACTTTATATTTATGATAAGTAAAAATACGCTCTTTATTTTTTATTGAGCATGACTGTCCAGCTCGATTTATTGGTGGCGTAAATTTTAAATACCTTGCTGCAGCATAGGAACTTTTTTTAAAAAAAGGACATTTTTTAAATAAAATGCTGCCGTCTTCATCTCTTGATATTGCACATTGAGAATCGGTAGCTTTTATATTTGATACCGAACCATCATTATTGATATCAAAACTAACTACGCCATAACCCTGTCTTGATGAATACGCATTAGTTGCTTTCATAGTTTGTAAAAGTTTTGTTTTACATCCCAGTTCATTTTGATAAATATCAGACTGAGTAAATACTGAAAAAATAATAAGGCTAATTATTAGTAAAGAATTCATGAAAAAAAATTATATATGACTAATATTGATAGACCAAACTCCAGGCGAAAAAAAACAGAGGCTAGCTCTGTTTCTTTAAGTTCGAATCCTTAGGGGTCCTGAGTGAGATTCT
>CBFHIO010000105.1:0-1236 GCA_965656035.1 Gammaproteobacteria bacterium
GCTTCAGCGCCTAATTCATGAATCAGGCGCTGAAGCTGCGTTACATAAGCATGAATCATATATAACGCAGCTTCAGCGCCTGATTCATGAATTTTTTTAACAACACTTTCCACAGTATCAGAAAAAAGATCTCTCTCTAAAACAGTATCAGTTTCGCCACTACCTCCTTGAAAAATAACAAGCTGAAAAGGTTTTTTTGCTCCTAAATTTTTATGATTAATTGGATAATCAATATTATGGTGCCAAGATCTAGAACCGCTAATAGTGACTAACTTATAGTTGCTTGTAGCAATATTATTTTCATACGCCTCTTCTAACATTCTCCTAACATGATTATGAAGGCTATCGTTATAGTAGAGATAACTGTTTCCAATATACAAAACTCTTTCTGGAGTTTTGTTTTTTAAACCAGTTACTTTTATATCAGCAGATAATAAAAAATTAGAAAAAGAAAGAATAAAGATTAATACGTATTTCATAAAAAAATTCTAACTGAAAAAACAAAACAGGTCATAAATATTTTTAATATTCATAAAGATATATTTGCAGGCAGGATATTATCTAAAGATTCAAGTGTAAATTTTTACAAGAGCACTAAAAAATAATATTAAAATAACTTGAAAATATTTAATTTAAGTTTATAAAGCGCGCATGGAAAATAACTTTGTAGGTTGGGAAGAATGGGTAAGTCTTCCAGAATTGAACTTGCCTGCTCTTCTTGCAAAAACCGATACAGGCGCTGAAACGTCTGCGCTTCATGCTTTTAATATCCAAGCATTTGGTAAAGAAAATAATCAAATGGTTAGGTTTGGAATTAATCCAATAGATACAGACGATAGATTTTCAATATTTTGCTCAGCAAAGGTTATCGATCAGAGAAATGTTACTTCATCAAACGGAATTTCAGAGCTTAGGTATGTTATAGAAACTGAAATAACAATTGGTGATGTTAAGAAGAAAATTCCTATTACTCTTACCAATAGAGAAAATATGAAGTACAAAATGATCATAGGCAGAAGTGCTCTAGACGGTTTTCAAATTTCTGCCGATAAAAGTTTTTTGCAAAAAATACTTAGTTACGATTCATACAAAAAAGCAAAGAAAAACACTCATAGAAGATCATTGAGAATTGGAATTCTTAGTCTTGAACCTAATAATTACTCAAACAAAAGAATTATTGAAGCAGCAGAAATTAATGGTCTTTTTTGTGAAATCTTAAACACTAAAAGGTGTTAC
>CBFHIO010000106.1:0-1186 GCA_965656035.1 Gammaproteobacteria bacterium
GATAACGACTATCAAATAGCTGGTGCAGTGATCATTGATACAGCAGAGGAGCTGTATAACAGTTCTGAACTTATTGTAAAAGTTAAGGAACCTATTCCAGAAGAGTTCTGTTATTTAAATGAAAAACATACGGTTTTTGCTTATTTGCATTTAGCAGGTGATCCTGAAACCGGTCTTGAGCTAGCATCGACCGGTGTAACTGGAATTGCCTTAGAAACAGTTACAGCAGATGATGGGACAATGCCCTTGCTTTCTCCAATGAGCTCTATTGCAGGTCAGCTTAGTATTGTTGTTGGGTCATATTATTTACTTAAACCAAATAAGGGAATGGGAACTTTAATTGGTGCTATGGAAGACGTAGAGCGAAGAGTGGTAACCGTCATTGGAGCCGGTGTAGCAGGTACCATGGCTATTGAAAAAGCAATAAATAACAAAGCACACCTAAAAATAATCGACCTGTCTCAAAAAAGATTAGACGAACTTCGTGCAGTTTACGGAGATTCAGATATTGAATATATTGTATCGTCAGATACTTCAATTGAAGAAGCTTTAAAAAATTCTGATTTGGTGGTTGGTGCTGTTTATGTAATTGGAAAACAAGCTCCAAAAGTTGTGAAGAATTATATGCTCCAAAGCATGAAGCCTGGAGCAGTTATGGTAGATATCTCCATCGATCAGGGTGGCTGTTTTGAATCAAGCAGGCCTACAACGCATGACAAACCAACATACGAACAAGATGGAATTATTCACTATTGCGTTACTAATATGCCAGGCGCTGTACCATTAACAGCAACTCATGCATTAAATAAAGTGACCTTGCCGTATATCTTAGAGCTTGCAAATAAAGGTATTGAAAAGGCATTAGCAGAAAATACGCATTTAAGGAACGGTTTAAACATCCAAAACTCTCAAATTGTTCATGAGGGAGTAAAAGAAGCATTATTGCCTTAGCAGATGGGACTTCCAGTATATTATGTTGACGCATTTACTGATCAGTTATTTTCAGGAAATCCTGCCGCAGTAATATTTTCACAAATAAACGACGAAGAATTAATGCAGAATATAGCTGCTGAAAATAATCTTTCAGAAACTGCATTTATAAGAGAAGACAATGGCATTTATCACATTAGGTGGTTTGCGCCTTTATGTGAAATAGATCTATGCGGCCATGCAACCCTTGCCTCTG
>CBFHIO010000107.1:0-1168 GCA_965656035.1 Gammaproteobacteria bacterium
GGTGAACTTCTAGTAAAATTTTTGATAGAAACTATCTGAGAACAATCAAATTTATGTTCTATTTCAGTATTGCATATTAGAATAACTTTACACTCACTCTCTTGATGCGATATCAATTCATTAACATGCTGCTCAATTCCAGCATAGACGTTGCTTAAAACCAGATGTGCAATTCTCATTTGTATGTTTTCAATTTTTCTGTGAGTTTATAAGATAATTTTTCAACCTCTGCAAACACATCAGAGTAGGGGTTTTGCGGTTGAATTTTTATTTTCTGGAGACCTTCAGACATTGATATATTCTCGACATAACCGATTTGCCTATTCTTAATCATTGAAACTAACTGCTTAGTAATTTTATTTTCTTTTCTATATTTCATGTTAAAAACAAAAGTTTGGCCTTTGGTAGAGAGGCTTTCATAAACCATGTTCACACTATCTTGTGTTATGAATTTAATGGATGCTTGTTTGATAATTTCATCAAAATTGTCATGAGAAACGATTAAGTTTGCAAATGAATTTGTGAGCATTTTGATTTTATTGATCATTGAATTTGGAGTTCTTCTAGATGGAAATAGATACCAATCTATTTTTGGGTACAGCGTTAACAGATACTCAATTTGCTTAATTAAATCATCTTCATCAAATTCGTAGTGTTTATTGATTCCGCCTAAACCAATCAGACCAATATAATCATTTGGGTCTTGGGTAGAAACTTTTGCGAGTGAACCATCAAAAAAGAGAGTATTTGTGTACGCTTTTAGTTTTGCTTTATCGTGACTTGGAGCACATATAAAATCAAATTCGTTTTTAAAAAAGCTAGGAGTTAAAACACTTATTGCAATAATGTTCATATTAAAAGAATTTTTAAGAGCTTTCTTTAATAACGCTATTCGAGCATGAGTATTACTTCCTGCTCCAATAATTAAATTAATATCATTCTGATGATATGATCTTAAGATATGGTTTCTATCATATTTTTTAAAAATATAAGATGTTGCGTGATGAAAAATATCGAAAAATCTTTTAGTTGAGTTTATAAAATAATCTTCTTCATAAATTTTAATATTAATGGTTTTTGATAGTTCTTCGAGCAGGACTTCAACTTGCTTTTCATGACCCTTTTTACCATCTTTGATCCATAAAACATTCATATAAGATTAAGTATA
>CBFHIO010000108.1:0-1154 GCA_965656035.1 Gammaproteobacteria bacterium
TGAAGATGAAGATATTGCTGGAACTGCTTTTTTTGTTATGGATTGTTTGGATGGTGATATTTATTGGGATCCTATGCTTCCCACTCTTTCAAAGGATGAAAGAATCAAGGTCTACCAGAATAAGAATAAAACTCTTGCTGCTCTTCATAGCGTAGATTACAAAAAAATTGGATTAGAAGATTATGGAAAACCTGGTAATTATGTTGCAAGACAAGTCTCCAGGTGGTCCAAACAATATAAAGCATCTGAGACAGATAATATTGTTGAAATGAATAATCTTATAGAGTGGTTGCCAGAAAATATTCCTGATGATGATGAAACATCAATTGTTCATGGAGACTATCGCTTAGATAACATGATAATGAAGAATCAAGAAGTCATAGGTGTGCTTGATTGGGAGCTCTCTACCTTGGGTCATCCTATCGCAGATTTTTGCTACCACTGTCTTACCTGGAGAACAGAGCCGTTATTTTATGATCATGAAAAATTAAAAGAAATGGGTATTCCTAATGAGATGGAATATCGCGACATGTATTCTGAAATCACTGGAAAAGATCTTTCAGCTAATTGGGAATTCTATATGGCTTTTAGCTTATTTAAAGTTGGAGCTATTTGTCAGGGTATTCTTGGCAGGGTTAGAGATGGAACAGCATCGAGCAAGCATGCTGAAGATAGAGGAATGAAAGTCTATCCCTTGTCACAAGGTGCATGGTCAATTGTAGAAAATAACTTTAAATAGTTTTTTTAAAAAAAAGAACTATTCCAGTAATTGAACTAACCAAAGCAAGAACAGAAAATATTTTTAGCAAAATATTATTTATATTATCTCTATCTTGATAATCCATAATGTGTAAAGCCCATAACAGATCCCATGCTCTCCAAGAATCAGATCTTATAGCGGCTATATCTCCTGTCATAGAATCAACATAAATATTAATTCCATCATTAGTGTCAGTAGATACTTTATAGATAGGCAATCTTCTACCCCTGTACTCAACCCCTCTATCAGCCCTGTCAATTAAGCTTACACTTACAGGGTTTAACGATGTTTTTTCTTTCGCAATTGTAATTGCCTCTTCAGATGACAACATATTAACTGGAAAATTTTGAGGATAAGAAGAGTACGTTTTTACCCCGTTCTCATTTTTAGATCG
>CBFHIO010000109.1:0-1114 GCA_965656035.1 Gammaproteobacteria bacterium
AGCAAAATTATAAAAATATTCCACAAAAATTAATTCATGCAACTATAGAAGCCAATACGACTAGAAAAAAATTTATAACTTCTCAAATTCTTAAAATAAATGCTAAAACTATTGGAGTCTATAGGATATCAATGAAACAGGGTTCTGATAACTGGAGAGAATCATCAATAATAGATATTATTAAGTTTTTAAAGAAAAAGGGTAAGAAGATAATTATCTATGAGCCTTATATTTCTAAAAAAGAATTCTTAGGGTTTCCAATTATCAATAATATAACAATGTTTAAAAATCAATCTAACATAATAATTACTAACAGAATGCAAGATGATTTAGATGACATTAAAGATAAAGTTTTTACTAGAGATATTTTTAATGTAAATTAAATGCTTTTTAAGGCCATGTACCCATTTATGCTCAATGAGCAATACCCTATTAACCATTTTTCTATAGGGTTTTAAAAATTAATAAGAAACTAGAGTTTCAATGTTATAGCCTTGATCGATAATTATTTTACTTCCTCCCAATTCAGGAAGATCAATAATGCACAAAATTAAGATATCTGATTTTTCAACACCAAAATTTTCTGTTAACAATTCTGCACAAGCTATTGCAGTTCCTCCTGTTGCAACAAGATCATCAATAATTACAACGCGTTGGCCTTTTTTAATATTAGTATTTTTTTGAATTTCGATTGACGTACTTCCATATTCTAAATCAAAGCTTTTAATATAAGTCTCATTTGGAAGCTTGCCAGGCTTGCGAGCTAAAATAAATGGTAGAAGCAGGTCTGTTGCAACAGATCCAGCAAAAATAAAGCCCCTGCTTTCAATACTTACAACTAAATCTGCAGAAAATTCTTCTGTGATTCTAGTCAGCTCTTTGCAAGTTTTTCTAAATGGCTCTGGCGTTTCAATTAAGCTAGTTATATCTCTAAATTTAATTCCTGGTATTGGAAAATCTTCCACATTTCTAATATGTTTTTTTAAATCTAACTTATCACTCATAACCTCATTCCCACTCGATAGTGACACGATTAAAGAGACTTGCTACATAAGGGTTTGCGAGCAGAAAATTCTTGTTTACAACATCTTTACAACATTTTGTGTTTCGTTTT
>CBFHIO010000110.1:0-1114 GCA_965656035.1 Gammaproteobacteria bacterium
TCCAATTAAAATTGATGGGCCTCGAATGCCATACCCGAATAAAAAAAATAATTATTCTTTTGGCTTAGTTTACAAAGTAAATAATAATTTTAATATTGGTTTGTCTCATGAACGCGGTAATTATTTCTCATTAAGATTCAATTATAAAAATAACCCTAGAGCTTCAAAAAAGGATTATGAATTTAAAAAAGCTGAAGTAAATGTTAATGATGATAGTTATTCAAAACTAATAAAAAATCTAGAAGAAAATGGAATAGGCGTTAATAAAATCACCGAAACATCAAGATCGCTTGGGCTTGAACTGACACAATTCATTCATTCAGATATAGCATTGGTTGAGCAAATTATAAAAGAGGCTAGTAGAGAATCAGGCATAAACAAAAATATAAAAAAAGATATCAAGATAGCTGATCTTGATGCTGTAAGTGAGATAGATGAATCATTTGAGAGAAGGGCAAAAATAATATACGAAAGAGAAACAAAAAGAGCGTTTAATACAAATACTGGTCTAAGATTTCAACCTTTTCTTGCTTCACGGGAAGAGTTTTTTAAAGGAGCTTTTTTAATAGAAAATAATTCCGAAATTATTCTAAAAGAAAATTTATTTCTTAATGTAAACCTCAAATACAGTCTTGCAAATAATTTTAAAGATCTCAGATTTCCACCAGTTGATACTTTTCCAGCACAAGTTCGCTCAGATATTAAGCAGTATTTAAAAAATATGGACGATGGAGTTTTAATTGGTCGTGCCCAATTAGATTATCATTATTCACATAATCAATATAATCACTTTATGCTTACCGGGGGTATTCTTGAAGATATGTTTTCAGGCTATGGCGCTGAATATCTCTATTTTAAACCAAATACTAATTACTCGTTTGGATTTGAGGTATTTCATGTTCATAAAAGAGATTATGATTGGGGGTTTGGTCATTTAGATTATGAGAATACAACATATAGCGCTAACTTGTACTATAGAAACTATGGCTTGATACCTTTCGATATGAAATTATCTGTTGGTGAGTACTTGGCTGGAGATAAAGGCTCTACCATTGAATTCTCAAGAAGATTTAAAAGTGGTGTTAATTTTGGAGTCTTTGCAACTTTCACTGAC
>CBFHIO010000111.1:0-1089 GCA_965656035.1 Gammaproteobacteria bacterium
CTTTTATAAATTTCAGATGCCTCATAAGTGCTATCAGAGGCATCAATGATGATATTTCCATTATCTCCTTCAACCATTATTGAGTTTGCAATTCCGAAACCTATTGCAAAATGTACTCTTCCACCAGGAGTTTCGTATGTCAAAACACTCTTCTCAAACTCATTAGAGTGTTCGATAAGTTTCTCAACTGATGAAGTTTTTGGAATATCAATATCACTGTTTTCAGGCTTACAGGAAAAAAACACAAAAAGCGTAAGCAGACTTAAGAAGATATTTTTTTTAAAACTGATGTTCAATTATGCGCGTGCTCAGATCCTACAAAAAACTCTGCATAATTTCATCAACAATTATATTTGAGCCATCTTCAGAAGTTGGAGCTTTTGATGAACCATTCCTCCATACTGTAACAACTGTCCATAATGTTTTATCAGCTTTGTTGTCTTTGAGGTTAACTCTTAAAATATTTTCAGTTATTGTCCTAATGTCATCGCGAAAATAGTAATTATCCCAATAATATCGGGTGTAATAATGATTCATTCTATCTGTTTGAACTTTATCTTTTGTAGTAATAATGATCTCAAAAGTTAATTCTGAACTGTTAGAGTAATCTAATCCAGTTTCAACAAGAGAGGCCTTCAAATTATCTTTAAATCTCTCCAAATCAATTGGATTAATTTCAGCACTGATGCTTGATTCATTTATCTTTATAGAAAAGTCGCTATAATTATCTAAGTTGAAAGTATCAACTGAATCAACTTCAATATTAGTTTGCATACTGTTGCAACCAACAAGTAAGAGTATTGTGATTAATGTAGTTATTTTTTTCATAAATTTATTATAGATTTTATTATGTTTAACCTTCAAGAACAAAAAAATATTCCTTTACTGGATGTTAATGCTCAAATATATAACGAATCCGAATTTAATTGCAAGCATATCCATTTAGAGAGTGATAGCAATGAAAAAGTTTTCATGGTTGCTTTTAGAACAATTCCTGAGGATTCCACTGGGGTGGCTCATATCCTGGAACATACTGCTCTATGTGGGTCAAAAAAATATCCGGTAAGAGATCCATTTTTTATGATGATT
>CBFHIO010000112.1:0-1083 GCA_965656035.1 Gammaproteobacteria bacterium
AATGAATGCCCCAAAATAAGGCGCCAAGCATAAACAGGCTCAAAGAAATTAAATAATTTTTCTTATCTTCTTTATTAAGCGAGCCTATTTTAATCCATGAACCTTTGTGAGTTATTTTTGCCATTTACTTTTCTCCAAAAAAAGTGAATATATACTTTGTTGAAAGTTATGTCAAGTTTACTTGACACATATAAAGTGCTTAATTTCATGAAATTTTGATGAAAATTAAAAAAAAAAATGCAATACTCTGCGTATGAAAACTAATAAACTCCTTTGTTATCTATTTGTAATTATTCTTCTACCAGGCTGCGCTATAATTACTGATGAATACCAAGCCAATCAAAGAAAAGTTATTGCTTACTTATTGGAAGACTTGCCTTTACCTGATGATGCAAAAATAATTAAAGCACCAACTGTTCTATTGGGAACCGGTGAGGCCATATCTGGAAGAATTATTCTAGAATCTGGTTTTAGCCCGGCTGAAAACTTGATTTTTTATGGGAATGAAACACTTTCTACTGGCTGGCAGCTAATCTCTTCAAAAGTTGGCGAAGAAGTAACCCTCGTCTACTCAAAAAGCGGTAGATTTGCAACAATTTATATTTCTCCACGTAATACTGTTGGAGGCTTTGTGGCTGGTGATTCTGGAAGTGATATTGATATATCTGTAGTGCATCCAGATGCTATTGGAATTCAAAATCCCTACGAAAATCTAAGGTATGACTCTTTACCAGAGTCACCTTAGTCAAATTTTCTAATATAAATGAATGAGCTTGAACTACTAAGTTTATCTCACATAATTACTGTTATTTTATGCATTTCAGCAATTATCTATGTTCCAAAATATTTTCTAAAAAAATCAACCCATTCTCAGAAAAATTTGAAATATGCTATAACTTTTTTGTTAATAGTTAATCAAATTATGGATTTCTATAGAGAAGGCATAATGAGTGGGCATTGGCAAGAAGGATTGCCTCTTCATTTATGCGACTTCTCTACAATCTCAGTGATTTTGTATTTTATTACTCGCCATAAAGATTTTTTCATTTTTGCTTTTTTCTTTGGTATTGCTGGTGGAGGCAT
>CBFHIO010000113.1:0-1051 GCA_965656035.1 Gammaproteobacteria bacterium
GATATCTGTAGCTGTTACTGTTCCAACGTCTGTGTCACCCTCATCAATTATAAATGTTGAAGAAGACGTAAATACCGGAACTGTTGTATCAACAACGTTAACTACTCTGGTTGCAGTGCCTGAGTTATTACTTGCATCGGTTGATGTGTATGTAATTGTATATGAGCCTAGGGTATCAACATCGACTGTACCTGTAGTGACAACAGTTACATCACCAGAAATATCAGTGGCAGTTGCACCTGCATCTGTATAAGAAGTACCTAGCTCTACTGTAGCAGGATTATCCCCTGTTACTACAACTGTTGGTGCTGTTGTATCGACAACTGTTACTGTTCTTGTTACCTGAGTGGCAGCATTTCCAGAAGCATCAGTAGCTGAGTATGTAATCGTATAAGTTCCAACAGTAGCTGTATCAACTGTTCCAGATACAACATTAGTGCTTCCATGAAAAGCATCCATTGCAGTTGCGCCTGCATCTACATACGTTGATCCAAGTTCAACAGTTGCCGGATTATCACCTAAGATGGTTATGACAGGAGGTACATTATCATTATAGCCATCGTCGGTTAGGGCTGAAACAGCACCAACAGCAACCATAGCAACTAAAGCCTTTTGTATCGCAGATAATTCAGCAGTGATCTCAGCTATACGTGTTCTTAAAGCTTTATTTGAAGATGGACTTTGTGTATTTTCAACGCTTTGTTCAGCGACCATTAATTCTTTTTGTAAAGAAGACTTTGAAGAAACAAGCTCTCTATAATTCATAGAGCCAACTCTTTCATTAATAGTGTCAATAGATTGTTGAGTTAAAACATTATCTGATGCTGTAACAGGCGTGACAAAAAGCAAGAGAGCAAATGACGCAAACATAATGTTTTTAGTATTTTTGTAAAATTTCATTGTTATTTTCTCCATCTCCAATACCAAGGGTTAATCAAGGATGGTATTGTAGCTTATAGTTAAGCATATTGACACGTTTTTTTGTAAAAATAAAGATTTTTAAGTGTATATTTTATACATAATTGTAACATTATTATTGTGAACATATTTA
>CBFHIO010000114.1:0-1036 GCA_965656035.1 Gammaproteobacteria bacterium
TGTTTTAGTAAATTTCATACCTGTCCTTTTTGGGACTAGTTCGCCATCAACTACCAAATCTCCTTCAAATGGATAAATAAAATAATTTTTATTTGCTTTGCCGTGAAATTTAAAATTTTCTTTTGAAATATTAATATCAAAATACTCTAATTCAGTGGTCAGGCCACTTATTGGTCCAGTGTGACCTTTGTACTTGCCTGCAATAAGTTTAATTTGCGTTGAACCCTCAGTTAAATCAATGAATTCATCTTTTTTTATGTCTCTATATTTTGGTTTTTGCATTTTTTCATGAGCAGGCAAATTAACCCATAATTGAAAACCTCTCATTAAACCATTTTCTTGAAGTGGCATTTCTGAGTGAATAATACCTCTTCCAGCAGTCATCCATTGGAGTTCTCCGGAGCTTAGCTCGCCACTGTTACCCATGCTATCTTGATGCCTAAGATGTCCATCTATCATATAGGTAAATGTTTCAAAACCTCGATGCGGATGAGAGGGAAACCCTCCAACATATTCATCAGGTTTATCTGAACAAAATTCATCTAACATTAAAAAGGGATCGATTCTTGTATTTTGATCTTGACCTATAGTCCTATAAATTTTTACATTTGCACCATCAAAAGTTTCTATTGGATAGATTAAGTGATTATTCATAATTCAGCTGGGCCTATTGGAATAATTTGATTTGGATTAATTTGTTTATGACTAAAGTAATAATGACGCTTTATGTGATCTAGGTTATGTGTTTTTTTAATAGCTGGGATTGATAATAAATCATTCACATATCTGCGAAGATTTTTATAGTCAATTATTCTTTTTAAAGTGCATTTAAAATGTGTGACATATACCGAATCAAATCTTAGCAGAGTTGGAATAAGTCTTATGTCCGCCTCTGTAATTGAGTCTCCAACAATGTAAGTAGAATTATCTAAGATAGACTCTAATTCATCTAACCCATTGAACAATGAGATAACTGCTTCTTCATATGCGGATTGAGTAGAAGCAAAACCACACTTATAAACTCCATTATTAATAT
>CBFHIO010000115.1:0-1011 GCA_965656035.1 Gammaproteobacteria bacterium
ATTAGCTTTTTTAATGTTAGTTTTGTCATGGCCTATAAATACTTTCGCGCCCTCTTTCTTAATTTTCTTAAGCTCATATGAGTCATTAATATCAGATCCAGATACTTTATAGCCCTTTTTAAGTAGTAATCTTGCTATGCCTATCATTCCGGCGCCACCCATACCTATGAAATGTATATGTTTTATTTTTTTAAAAAAATTCATTTCTTTTGCTCAATATATTCAATAACTTTACCGGCGATAATGGAGGCTGATTCAAGATGGTTTTTATTTCTATTTATTTTCCATGTATTATATTTTTTTTTATAAACAATTGTTGATATCTTTTTTTTAAGGGCATCCAAACCATCTTTTTCCTCATGAATGAGTCCCATATTTAAGTCTTCGATATGTTTTGCGTTATAAAGTTGATGATTATCAATAGCAGATGGTAACGGTATCATAAGTAAGCCTTTAGATAGTGAGGTAACCTCAGAAACTGATAAGGCTCCAGCTCTAGAAATAACAAAATCAGACCAACTTATTAGTGATTCAGGGTTTTCATAAAACTCTTTGACTTCAGCATCGATATTAAATTTTTTATACAAGTTCTCTAATTCTTTATTCTTTCCCTTGCCACATTGATGTTTGATTAATATTTTTTTACTTAGGCCTTCAAATGCCACTGGAACATTAGTATTTATATAATCTGATCCTTGGCTTCCACCAGTAATGTAAATTTTTGTAATTTCAGAATAATCTTCCTGTGGAATGTTTCTTCGAAATTCTTCTCTTATGGGATTGCCAGTGATGCAAATGTTTTTAAAAGTCTCTTTTAATTTAAAAGCGCTAAAAATAATCTTTGAAAATCTTCCAAGCATCTTGTTAGCTGAGCCCAAGATAGCATTTTGTTCATGAATAAATATTGGTTTTCTCGATATGAGAAATGCAATTCCAACTGGGACTGTGATAAAGCCACCAAATCCAATCATTGCATCGACTTTTTCATTTTTAATAATCTTTAAAATTTTA